>NZ_JAXRUU010000001.1:0-132132 GCF_034497445.1 Halorubrum sp. AD140 | reverse complement strand
GGCGTCCGCGTCGTGCTCGGCGGCTCGTTCGAAGAGGTCGGCGAAGGTCATTACCGGTGGATCGAGGGCGAGTGGTATCGGGCTTGCGGCCGACGGCGACATCGGAGGGGTCCAGCTTACGAGACCGATTACGGCGGAAAATCACAACGCGTCTAGGCCGGGATTTGCACCCGGACTCTCGTCCTTACCAAGAACGTAATGAGTCCGATCACTGAGTACCTATTCGCTTTGGAGTACTATCTCACCCGAAAACACTTATTTTCAGTCACGTATCCTTGACGAGTGGACAGACGCCAATTCCTCGCCGGAACCGTACCAACGGCATCCGTAGTTTTGGGCGGATGCCTTGACAGCAGTCCGTCTTGTACGGGCGAGGATAGTTGGCCACCGGATGTGCAAGTGGAAGAGTTGGAACTCACACCAGGTGACTCGGACACCTTCGAGATACGGGTAGACGGCATCACAGCATTCTCGTTCGACTCACGGTTGTACAACTGTGGGTCGACCGACGCTCCCGTGAGATTTGGTGACATCGATTTCAGACCATCGATAGACTCGCAAGCCGACTCCTGTCCTCCATATTATGTTTGGGATGACTGTACCCGTGTGACGCTCCACGTGCCTGTTCAGGTCGCTCCGGATGCCGAAACCGGCACTTACGAATACGGGTTCACCGTTATGGAAACGATCGGCGATCGGAACTCACGAGACTACGAATATGCGATTGCGGTGACTGGGGACTGAAGCCGGACTGTTGAGTACTACGCACCAAATCGATACTGGGCGATAGGGGAACCACCTGTGAGTGCTTAGTCGTCAGCGGTGTACGCGGCGCCACGACGCTTGATACGCGCGACGACGAGCCGCTGGTCGCTCTGCCGGAAGATCACAGAGAGTCGAAACTCCCCGATACGTATCTTCTTGTACGGACTGTTTTGGAGTGGCTCGCCGTACTCTGGCGGGTCGCGCCACGGCGAGGAGACGATCTCGTCGAGCTTGTCGAGTATCCGGTCTTGGTCGGCGGAAGAGAGCGCATCGAGGTCGGCTTCGGCCGTCGAGGTGAGTTCCCACGTCCACCCGTCGTCACTCATCGCTCGTGCCGAACCGCTCGCGGGCCTCCTCGGCGCTCGTCGTCTGCCCCTCTCGGATGTCCTCCTCGGCTTCGAGCAGAGCGACGAGTTCGTCGCGGTCGAACGTTGGGAACTCGATAGCGTCTCGAAGCGTGTACCGGATGAACTCGCTCCGGCTGTTGAACCCGCGTCCCTGCCACGTGTCGTCGATTTCGTCGAGGAACGACTCTGTGACTTTGAAGTTCACCGTGGCGATCTCGTCCGTGTCGTCGTTGTTCGTGGCCGCTCCAGACATATAAACGTAATACGTTAGTCTTACCAATAGTCGTTTCGGCGAAACCTCACTCGCCGCGTACTCGTCGTGGATAGCCTCATCGAGGGGAATTCTATCTCATTCTTGACCACACTTCACTCACTCCTCTGGGAGCGTGAATTAGCGAGATCGAGTGTGTCCCTGAGTGGATGCGCCCCCGCTCAATTTCGGGCCTAATCCGCCGCTGTCTGCGACGTAGTTTGTGTATCCTGATAGTTATCCGAATTGCAGGACGGAGCGACCAACTCTATTTAGCGAGCCACGGCTGTTTTCACCGTGTTATTCTCGTCTCGAATAAATCCGATAAATGTACGTACAAGGAGCGTACGGAGGAAAGAAGCCTAGGCCGGGATTTGAACCCGGGCTCTCGTCCTTACCAAGGACGCGCTTTACCGCTAAGCTACCCAGGCGCGCAATCTGTCGTTGACCGGATTCGACTTTAGGGGTTTCGATCCGTCGGCGGCGCGTCCGTCGGATCTGCACGCCACGAGTCGCTTCCGAGGGCCCCCACGGCTCCCTTACCGGTCCGTCGCGCTCACGGTGCGGTCGGAGATGTCGGCTATCCGGTCGGCGGTCGCCTCCGGGAGCGCGCGCCCCGGCGGCGGGAACTCGCCGTCGTAGTCGGCCGCCAGCTCGCGCGCGTACGCCAGCAGCTCCTCGGGCGGCTCGCCGCCGACGGCCGTGGTTCCGGCGACGACCGCCAGTTCGAGGGCGTCGACCTCCAGGTTCCGGTCGAGGGCTGTCGCCGCCGCGGGGTCGGTCCCCTCCCGGTCTCGGAGGGTCTGGTCTCGACCGAACGCGCGGACGACCTCGACGGCGGCCGTCGCGGCGTCGGTACACGCCAAGAGCGAGAAGCCGCGCGAGACGAGCACGTCGGCCGTGAGCACGTCCATGTCGGCGTCGATGTCGGCCTCGCGGGTCGGCGCGGTCACCCACGGCTCCTCGTGGGCCACCGTGCGGGTGAGCCGGAGCCCCTCGTAGATGAGCTGAACGCCCGCAGCCCGGTCGACGACCGCGTTCAGGTCGACATCCGGATCGACCGCGCGAGCGGTGACCAGCGCCAGCACGCCGGGCGTCACGGCTGCGTCAACGATGCGGTTCTCGAGGGTCTCACGCAGCTGTGCGGGCTCGACGTCCGCGAGCGCCTCGTGTGCGGCCTCACGCGCTCGCGCGGCATCGTCCATTACGAGTGGGTAGTTAAGCGAAGGGCAAAGACCTTTGGAAACGACCGGGATACGACGCCGTGATCCGCACTCGCACCGACGACCGCGTCCGCGTCGTCACGATCGATCGGCCCGAGCGGCGAAACGCGCTCCGACCCGAGGACCTGGCCGCGCTTCAGAGCGCCGTCACGAGCGCTGCGGAACCCGTCACGTACCTCCACGGGGCCGGCGACGCGTTCTGTGCCGGCGCCGACCTCGACGTCGTCGCCGGCCTCGACAGCGGCGGCGACAGCGACGGGGACGACGGCCCCGACGGGCGCGGCGACGCGGACGTTCCGGAGTCGTTCGCGCGACGGGGCCAGCGCGCCGCCGCGGCGATCGAGACCGCCGACACGGTCGTCGTCTGCGGGATCGACGGCGCGGCTCGGGGCGGCGGGGTCGAGCTCGCGCTCGCGGCCGACGTCCGGGTCGCCACGCCCGCGGCCACCTTCGCCGAACCCGGCGTCTCGTTCGGGCTGTTCGGCACGTGGGGCGGGACGGTTCGGCTCCCGCGCGTGATGCGCGAGGGCAACGCCCTCGAGTTCGCGCTCTCGGGACGCGTCTTCGACGCGGACGAGGCGCTTCGAACGGGTCTCGTCTCCCGCGTCGTCGACGATCCCCGGGAGGTCGCCGACGCGATCGCGACGGGAAAGCCGGACGCCCTGCGGACCGTCAAGCGTCGGGTTCGCGATCGCCGCGACGAGGAGACGCAGGAGCGCGCGGAAGCCGAGGCGTTCGCGGCGCTCGTCCGGGCGCACGGAGACGAGATCGCGGCGGCGCGAGAGGACTGAGTGGCTCGAACGACTCGACCTCGCCGACTCGCGTCACGCCGCCACGATGTGACAGGTTTAAGTGGACCTCCGACCAATCATCGGATGCGAAGCCCGCACCGGTAGTGTAGTGGTATCACGCAACCTTGCCATGGTTGCAACCCGAGTTCAAATCTCGGCCGGTGCATTTTCTCGAACGCAGTGAAAGAAATCATCGAGTGATTTGAACGCAGAAAGTCGCAGCCCGCACAGCGAACGGAGTGAGCGAGCAGGACCGTCTTTCCCTGGTTCAAATCTCGGCCGGTGCATTTTCTCGCTACGCTCGAAAATCCACCGCCCTGTCTCCACGCTCGCTTCACTCGCGTGGAGTCTCGGCCGGTGCATTTTCTCGAACGCAGTGAGAGAACTCACCGAGTGAGTTGAACGCAGAGAGACGCAGCGGCGAGCGACGCGAACCTGTCCGCTTAACCGGGCGTGTGTCGTTGTGCCGCGTATATGGTTGAGGTCTTACTTCTCGTCGGGTTCGTGGTCGCGGCGTTCGTCGGGTACAACATCGGTGGCGCCACGACCGGTCCGGCGTTCGGGCCGGCCGTCGGCGCGGACGTGATCTCGAAGGCGGGGGCGGCCGCGCTGATGTCGGTGTTCTTCTTCGTCGGCGCCGCCACCCTTGGCCGACGCGTCGTCACGACGCTCGGGGAGGATCTGGTCACCGGCGGAAACGTGTTCACCCTCGAGACGAGCATCATCGTCCTCTTTTTCATCGGCGGCGCGCTGTTCGTCGGGAACTACGCGGGCGTCCCCGCGTCGACCTCGATGACGGCGGTCGGGGCGATCGCCGGGCTCGGACTGGCGACCGGAACCCTCGACAGGGCGGTGATGGGCGAGATCGCTATCTGGTGGATCGTCGCGCCGATCATCGGCTTCTGGGTCTCCGGCGTGGTCGGCCGGTACTTCTATCCCGCCATCGACCGCTGGGTGGCGATAGACAGCACCGACGGCGCGCTGTTCGAGTTCGACCGCACGGGGGCGATTCCGAAGCCGGTTCCCGGACCGAACACGACCCGGCGCGAGCTCGTCGGCGGGGTCGTCGTCATCGCCATCGGCTGTCTGATGGCGTTCTCCTCTGGAACCTCGAACATCGCGAACGCGATCGCGCCGCTCGTCGCGCTCGACGGCGTCGAGATGACGCCGATGATCCTCCTCGGGTGCGGCTCGGTCGCGCTCGGGGCGTTCACGATCGCCCGCCGGACGCTGGACACGCTCGGCAACGACATCACCGACCTCCCGCTCACCGCGGCGATCGTCGTCGCCTGCGTCTCCTCGGGCATCGTGATCGCCCTCTCGGCGGTCGGGATCCCGGCGTCGTTCGTCATCATCGCGACGATGTCGATCGTCGGGCTCGGCTGGGGGCGCGCGACGCGCACCGTCACGGTGCGACAGGGGATCCGCGGCGAGAAGGAGCCGAAGGTGTCCGTCGGCGCGCTGAAGGCCGACGACACGGGACCGATCGGCGAGGGCGACCCCGCCGACATCCCCTCGGCGTCCGACCTGTTCAACCCGAGCACGAGCGCGCGCGTCGTCTTGATGCAGAACGTCGTCCCGATCCTCTCGACGGTCGGGGCGCTCGTCACGTTCACGGTCCTGTTCCGCTTCGTCTGGTGAGGGCTCGGCCGCGCCGTCACGTTCCGAAGCGGCGCTGGCGGTCCTGGAAGTCGAGGACCGCACGGAGGTAGTCGCGCCTCCTGAAGTCGCGCCAGTTCACGTCGGTGAAGTAGAGCTCGGCGTACACCGACTGCCAGATCGCGAAGTCGGAGAGCCGCTCCGCGCCCGTCTTGATCACGAGGTCCGGCTCCTCCGGGAGCACGAGGCGCTCTGCGACGTCGTCCGCGTCGATCGCGTCGGGGTCGAGCGACCCCTCGGCGACGTCGACGGCAATCTCGCGGACCGCGGCCGCGAACTCGGCCTTCCCGCCCAGTCCCACGGTGATCCGGATAGGGACGTCGGCGTCCCCCGGCCCGGACGCGTCGTCCGCGTCGTCCGGCCCGCGAACGATGAACCGATCGGGCGCGTCGAGCCGCCGGAGTTCGCGCGCGAGCGTCGGGACGACCGACTCGTCGAGCACGGAGACGGAGACGGTGACTTGTTCGGCCCCGTACTCCAGCGCCCATCCGAGCGCCGCGGTGAGCGTGTCGAACGCGCCGTCCGCGAGGAGGTCGCGCTCGGTGATGACGATCGCGACGTGCGTCGGCGGGTCGCCGTCGTGGAGCCGGTGGCGGACCGCGAGATACGTGTCGTACAGTCCCACGCGTTGGGGTCGCGTCGCGCGGTACAAAAGCTCACCTCCCCGAGAGCCGCGTCGGCAGCCGGATCCGTGCCAGCCGCGGGGCCGCGCTGACGGAGGGGGACCGCGTCGATCGAGCGCGGCCGTTCGAGCGCGACGGCCGAGCGCGACCGACCGCCGACGAGGGGTTTAATTCGTCGTCGGCCGTAGCCGCGACGATGGCAGACAGCTACCGCGGAGTGCTCGGCGCGATCCCGTACGCGATCCGCAGCACCGACTCGTGGGCCATGCGCGTGTACGGAGTGGTCGGCGCGCTCACGGCCGGGCTGATCGCGGTCGTCGTCACCCTGGCGCTCGTCGTCTGGATGGGGGAGACGGCCGAGGTACAGAGCGGGACGTTCCTGTTCTCGCGGTCGCTGTTCGTGCTCGCCGGCTTCGCCGCGGTCGCGCCGCTGCTCGCCCCATTGCTTTTCGTCGCGCGGCGACACCGGCGCGGCGACCCCGTGAAGCCGGGGTACGACCGGAAGATGGCGTACGGCGGGTTCCTGTTCCTGGCATCGCTGTACCTCGGGATGGTGATCTCCGCGCCGGCGGGTCTCCGCGACCCGACCGAATCCGTGGTCGTCAACGCCCTCTACGCCCTCCCGCGGCCGGTCGGCCTCCTGCCTCCCGTCGTCGCCGGACTCGCCGTGTTCTGGATCCACTATCGGTTTCGGGCCACCGACGAGGAGTCCGCGTCCGGAGACCCCGCCGACGCCGCCCTCGACGACGACTGACGCGGCTCGAAACCCCGAAGGGGCTCGGCGACCTACCGCGACGCAATGAACGACGAGCCGGACCGAACCGAGGGGGAGGGTGGCGCGAGCGACGCGGACGAACGCGTGATCGACGCGAACGAACGCGTGAACGAGGCGGAGAGCGCCGACGAGAAGGAGAGCACGTTCCTGGTCACGCACGCCGAGGCCGATTCGGCGGTGCTGAAGGACGTCCACGACGGGCAGGTGCACACGCTGCGCTCGAATCCGGGACTCGACGTCGACGACGCGGTCGAGGCGACGATCGCACCGGACCCCCCGATGGAGGTCACCTATCGGGTGCTCGAGGTGACGGAGCGGCGGCGTCTCGCCATCGAGGAGAGCGAGGAGCCGCCGACCGTCCACGAGCGCGAGCTCGCGGCGGAGACGCCGACCGGTGAGCTGGCCCGCGAGCCGCGGGCCGGGGTCGGCGAGGTCCACGTGCTGACGCCCCCCGAAGCGACGACTGCGGACGCGGTCGCCGACGTGCTCGACGACCGCGAGGCGACGCTGTCGCGGGCGGCCAGGCTCGGGGTGAACCGCGTCGAGGTCCGGTCGGAGCCCGGGATCGTCAGCGTTCGGTACATGCCGTGAGCCGGTATCGGGAGCCTCGGACCGCAGGCGAGTGAGAAGGCTTATTCGCGCCCGCACAGGAAGCCGTTTTATGGTAGCGATCGAGGTACCGGAGATAAATTACACCGACTACTCGAACCGGCAGCTCGTGGCGGTCCCGCTCGCGGTCCTCGTGCTCGCGCTCGTGATCATCGGCGGGTGGTACCTCGTCACGGGAGCGCCGGCGAACCTCGGACTGGCGTTCACGGGCGGCGTCGAGCTCCGGATCGCCGACGACGGCGGGAACGTCGAGGAACGCATCGAGACCGAGTTCGACAGGGAGCCCGATTCCGTGCGGTCGATCCCCGCGGACGACGTGTACGTCGTCACGTTCCGCGCCGCCGACGAGGACCCCGAAGGACTCGCGAACGACCTCGACCAACAGGCCGACGACGCGGACCTCACCACGGAGGCGATCGACCAGGTGTCGCCGAGCTTCGCCAGCGACACGGCGCGGTCGGCGGTCTTCGGCGTCGCGCTGGCGTTCCTCGGGATGAGCGTGATCGTGTTCGCGATGTTCCGGACGTTCGTCCCCTCCATCGCGGTGGTCGCGTCGGCGTTCTCCGACCTGGTCATCCCCATCGCGGTGATGAACCTGCTCGGGATCCAGATGACGCTCGGCACGATCGCGGCGCTGCTGATGATCATCGGGTACAGCGTCGACTCCGACATCCTGTTGAACAACTCCGTGCTGCGCCGGACCGGCGGCTTCTACGAGTCGGTGAGCCGCGCGATGCGGACGGGTATCACGATGACGCTCACCTCGATGGCGGCGATGATCGTCATGGCGATCGTCGCGAGCGTCTTCGGCGTCGACCTCCTGCGGAACATCGGGATCATCCTCTCGGTCGGCCTCTGTGCCGACCTGATGAACACCTACCTCCTGAACGTCGCACTGCTCCGCTGGTACAAGTTCGAGGGGGTGGGTCGCTGATGTTGGAGCCGATCAAGAAGAACTGGCGGATCCTGCTGCTCGTCGCGGTCGTGGTCGGCGCGTCGATCGCGCTGTTCGCGCCGCAGTTCGCCCCCGAGACCGCGCCGGGTGAGGACGCCGACGAGGCCCAACAGGGTGTCACGAACCTCCAGTACGGGCTGGACCTGGAGGGCGGCACTCGGATTCGAGCGCCGCTCGAGGGCTACACCGCGACGGGCGTCGACTTCGACGGCGACGATCCCGACACGGTCGAGGAGGCGGTCGCCGCAGAACTCGACGACGTCCCGCGCCGCGAGGTCGGATCGAGCGTCGGGGAGGACGAGAGCGCCGTCGAGGTCACCGACGAGTCGGTGAGCGAAGAGGAGTTCCGCGAGGCGATGGACGCGTCCGGCTACGACTACGAGGACGTTCGGCCCGGCGTCACCCGGGAGACGCGCGACCTCGCCGAGAGCATCATCCAGGGCAAGATCAACGAGGCGGGGCTGTCGGGCGGGAGCGTCCAGCAGGTCCAGTCGGTGTCCGGCGAGTACTTCATGCTCGTCGAGGTGCCCGGCGAGGACCGCGGCGACGTGGTCTCGCTGCTCGAAGACCGCGGGAGCGTCCGGATCGACATCGCGTACCCGAGCGACGACGGCACCGCCGTCGAGGAGGGCGTGCTCACCCAGGACGACTTCGACGACATCGGGACGGCCGCGCAGCGCGAGGGCTCCACCGGCGGATACGTGCCCGTGACCGTCAGGAACTCCGCGTCCGACGGCGAGCAGTCGCCGTCGGAGAGCTTCCAGGAAGCCGTCGTCGACCGCGGGTTCCCGTCCGCGTACGAGTCACAGAGCGACGCCTGCGACTACGAGGAGAACCCGGACGACGTGAGCAACCCGTGTCTCCTGCTCACCG
This sequence comes from Halorubrum sp. AD140, assembly GCF_034497445.1. Lineage (NCBI taxonomy): Archaea > Methanobacteriati > Methanobacteriota > Halobacteria > Halobacteriales > Haloferacaceae > Halorubrum > Halorubrum sp. AD140. Next base: position 123,262 of record NZ_JAXRUU010000001.1, on the reverse strand, counting down.
TCGACGGCGAGGTGGTCAACTCCTTCGGGATGGACCCGGACCTCGCCGACAGCATGGAGAGCGGCTCGTGGGCGGAGCAGGGCGACTTCCAGCTGACGACGACCGACTTCGCCACCGCTCAGGAGATCGCCGTCGACCTCCGCGCCGGCGCGCTGCCGGCCGAACTCGACATCAGCGGCGAGGGGACCTCCAGCACGATCTCGGCCACGCAGGGCGAGAACTACAAGAACTACTCGCTGGTGACGGGGGTGCTCGCCGTGTTCGCGGTCGCGGGCATGGTGTTCCTCCGCTACCGCGAGCCCGCGGTGGCGCTGCCGATGATCGTCACGGCGCTCGCGGAGGTGTACGCCCTGCTCGGGTTCGCCGCCCTCGTGAGCTACCCGCTCGAGCTGGCGGTCATCGCCGGCTTCATCGCGGTCGTCGGGACCGGCGTCGACGACCTCGTGATCATCGCCGACGAGGTGATGAGCGAGGGCGAGGTGAACTCCCGGAAGGTGTTCGACTCCCGGTTCCGCCGCGCCTTCTGGGTCATCGGCGCCGCCGCCGCGACGACGATCGTCGCGATGTCGCCGCTGATGGTGCTCTCGCTCGGGGACCTCTCCGGGTTCGCGATCTTCACCATCCTCGGGGTGCTGATCGGGGTCCTGATCACCCGACCCGCCTACGGCGACATCCTGCGCCGCCTGCTGACGATCCGGTGAGGCGACGCGGGAGCGACGCCCCGCCGTCCCGGCGCGTCGTTCCGCTCGCCGATGCGAACGAGAAGCCAACAAATTCTTAGTTTAGACTCCTCTAAATCGAGCATGGCGACCGACGGCCACCCCGGGGCGACAGGTTCGACCGATCCGCGACCCGAAGCCGGTCATCCGCGATCCGGAGCCACGGCCGCCCCGCGGACGGGCGCGTTCGTCCGGTCGGTCGAGACCGACGATCGAGGAGGTGACGGGAACGCATGACCACCTACTCGGAGATACTGGTCGTCGCCTTCGTGTCGCAGTTGGCCGTGCTGCCCGGCGAGAAGGTGCAGTTCATGATCGCCGCGCTGTCGACGCGGTACGACCCGAAGGTGGTCGTCGCGGCCGCGGGGTCGGCGTTCGCCGGGTGGACCGCGGTCGAGATCGCCTTCGGACGCGCGCTGCAGTCGGCGCTGCCGGGCGTCGCCCTCGACGCGGTGACAGCAGCGCTGTTCTTCGCGTTCGCGTACCTGCTGTACCGGTCGATGCCCGACCGCGACTCGGGTCGGACCGTCTCCGACGGCGTCGACGCGCAGAGATCCAGCGACGGAGCGCCGGCCGACGCCGACTTCGTCGACCTGGACTCGGTGACGCTCCCCTGGCCGCTGGACCGCTACTCGGGGTCGCTCGGCGGCTTCCTCCCGATCTTCGCGCTCACGGCCACCGGCGAGTTCGGCGACAAGACCCAGCTGGTCACGATCGGACTGGCGGTGCAGTACGGGGCGACCTCCGCCATCTGGGTCGGCGAGATGCTCGCGATCATTCCGGTCAGCCTCGCGAACGCCTACTTCTTCCACACGTTCGCCCACCGCTTCGACGTGCGGCGGGCGCACCTCGCGTCCGCGGTGCTGTTCGCCTTCTTCGGCGCCGACACCGTCCTCTCGATCGCCACCGGGTTCTCGGTGTGGGAGACGGTCGTCGGCGCCGTGAGCGGCGCGGTCTCGGCGCTGCTCTAGAACTCGTGTAACGCCGACTGCTCGGCGGCCGCCAACGCGTCGTCGCAGGTCGCCCACGACCGGCGGGCGCAGTCGGGCACGTCGCCGCGGTCCGCGACGTACGCGCGCAGGAACGCCCGCGTCGTCGGGTCGCTCGGGTAGCCGCTCCCGACGCCGTCGTACGCCGGGTACCGGTCGTCGATCGCCGCCATCCGGGCGTCGCGGGCCACCTTGGCGACGACGCTCGCCGCGCCGACGACCGGGTCCGCCTCGTCGGCGCCGTGGAAGGCGGCGACGTCGACGCCGGGGAGGTCGTCGACCGCGCCGTCTGCGTCTCCGTGCTCCTCGACGAACTCGCCGAGCCGCCGGGCGAACCGCGCCTCGCTGGTGTCGCCCGCGTCGGCGACCACGCGGATCGGTCCGTCGAGTGCGGCGGCGAGCCCGCCGTCCAGCGCGGCCCGCACAGCCCGCGCCTGCCCGCGGACCGTGAGCGTGTTCATGTCGGTGTCGGGGCGGTCGATCTCGGCGGGCTCGCCGAACGCGACGCCGACGGCGACGCCGTCGCTTCCGCGGATCGCCTCGTCCAACGCCTCGCGTCGCTCCGGGGAGAGCCGCTTCGAGTCGTCGACGTCTGCCGGGAGGCTCGCCGGGTCGGCGAGCACGGCCGCGGCGACCATCGGCCCGAGCACGGGCCCCTTTCCGGCCTCGTCGACGCCGAGGTACACGCGTCGGTGGTCGTCGGCGAACGGTAAATACGTTCAGAAAGCGGGCGGCGGGCTCAGTCGAGGAGGACCGCGTTGACCTGCCCGGTCTGGCCGGGACGCGAGGTGACGCGCGCGCGGCCGGCGGACGTGTCGATGATGGCGCCCTTGGTGATGATGTTCCGACGGGCGTAGTTGACGTTGGAGGGGTTGTCGACGACGTTCTCGATCTCCGCCTCGCTCACCTCGCCGTCCGCGGCGACCTGCGCGACGTTCGTCGCGAGCGCGCGGACCTTCCTCTCGGTGCCGCGGGAGTCGATGTACTGGACCCGCGTCTCGCCGACGGTGGTCTCGGCGGGCTCGCGGCCGAGCTGGTGGCGCTTCTTGTTCGAGGCGTGCTTGAGTCGGCCGCCCGTCCGCTTGCGCGTGGAGCGTCCCTGGTCTTTCATACCGGTACGAACAGCCAGCGAATACTTGAAGCGTTCGACTCGCTCCGGCCGCGAGGCCGGCGGGAGCGGCGACGTGGCGGTCAGCCGAACAGCCGCTCGAACTCGCGGATCCCCTCGTCCGTGCCGACGACGACGAGCTCGTCGTCGCCGCGGATCCGCGTGTCGGGACCGATCTCGGTGACGACCTCCTCGTCCCGCTCGACGGCGATGACGGTGCAGCCGGTCGCCTCGCCCACGTTCGCCTCCGCGACCGTTCGCCCGGCGAGCCGGGGAACGCGGCTCCTGACGACCTCGATCTGCTGGTCGAGCGAGAGCACGTCCCGGCCCTCCAGCACCGTCGAGGCGCACATCCGCCCGGTGACCGTCGACAGCGAGAGCACGTAGTCGGCGCCCGCGCGGTGCATCTTTCGGACGCTCGCGCGCTCCTCGACGCGCGCGAGCACCTGTGCGCTCGGAGCGAGGTCCCGGACCACCAGGGTCGTGAACTCGGTCGTGGCGTCCTCCGGCAGCGCGAGCACCACGGTCCGCGCGTCCTCGACGCCCGCGGCTCGCAGGGTCTCCGGCTCGGTCGCGTCGCCGACGACGTCGACGTTCTCGGCGTCGTCCCGGTCGACGACCGTGACCGGGAGCCCGGCGTTCGTGACCGTCTCGGCGACGGTTCGGCCGACCTGTCCGTACCCGATCACCACGGTCTCGCCCGCGCCGAACCGTCGCGTCGCGGAGTTGGTCAGGTCGACGAGCCGCTCCAGCTGGTCCGACCGACCGGAGACGAGGAGGACCGTCCCGGCCGACAGCGTCGCGTCCGGCGACGGCGTCGCGTCGAACTCCCCGTTGAACCACGCGCCGATCACGTTGACCCCGGCGCGCTCGCGGATCCCGCTGTCGGACAGCGTCGAGCCGGCGAGCGGGCTCCCGTGCGGCACCGTCACCTCCGCCAGCCGCAGCGAGTCGTCGATGGCGATCGCCTCGCCGAGGTCGGTCTGGAGCGCGGTCGTCACCTTCGCGGCGAGGCTCTCGCCCAGCAGCGATCGCGGCGAGAGCACCTCGTCCGCGCCCGCGAGCCGGTGGTACCGGCCGTGCTCGCGGGTCTCCACGACGCTGATGATCCGCACGTCCGACGACACCTCCTCCGCGGCGAGCACGATACTCACGTCGATTTGGTCCGAGACGTCCGTCACCAGCGCCTTCGCGTCGGAGAGGTTCGCGGCCGACAGCCCCGCCGTCGACTCCGGATCGGCGCAGATAACGGTGTGACCCGCCTCGTAGAGGTCCCTCGCCCGGTCGGCGTCGGGCTCGACGATCGCGTACGGGATCCCCTCCGAGCCCAACTCCTCGATGAGCGCGTCCGACCGCGACGTGTCCGAACAGACGACGACGTGACCGGATCGGTCCGCCTCGAGCGCTTGCGGGACAGTCGTCGAGAAGGCCGTCTCTAAGAGCGGCGTGACCACCACCGGCAGCGCGCCGATGAGAAGCACCATCCCGACGAGGTCCATCACGGCGATGAACGCGTTCATCTGCTGGCTCTCCCACGGGGCGTCTCCGCCGAACCCGGTCGTCGAGAACATCTCGACCGAGAAGCGGAGCGCCTCGATCAGCGTGCGCGGCTCTCCCTCGTACACTCGCATTCCCCAGCGGTAGGCGACGGCGGTGGAGATCAGCACGAAGAGGACGAACGCGGAGTATCCGACGACGCGGCGCTTCCACGAGTCCATCGGACCGCCGTACGGAGTCCACCCACAAAAACGGGGCGCGTCCGTCGGCGCCGCGGACGGCGCGCGGTCGCGTCGCGCCGGGCGAAGTTCGATGGTTTAAGTCGTGGGGGGGTCCAACGGTGGAGTATGGTGCGGGACCCGTCGCGCGAGGAGGATCCGCCGTCGGTCGAGGACGTGCTGGACGCGCTGGCCGACGACGCCGCGCGTCGGATCGTGACGGCGCTCGCCGAGCCGAAGACGGCGAGCGATCTCTCCGAGGAGTGCGACATCCCCCTGTCGACGACGTACCGGAAGCTGGAGAAGCTGACCGACGCGTCCCTGCTCCGGGAGTCGACCGACATCCGGCGCGACGGTCAGCACACCACGCGCTACTCCGTCTCGTTCGACTCCGTGACGGTGTCCCTCGACGACGCGGCGGACGGGAGCGACGGGGACCGCGAGCTCACCGTCGAGTTCGCCCGCCCGGAGCGCACCCGGGACGAACGCCTGGCAGACCTCTGGTCGGAACTCCGAGAGGAAACATGACAACGCACATCGACCTCGCCATCATCGTGGCAAAGACCGCCATCCTGGTACTCGGTGGCAGCATCACCTACTACGCGCTCCGCGCGTACGGCAGGACGGGTGACCCGTCGCTGCGGGCGCTCGGGATCGGCTTCGGCGTCGTGACCGTGGGCGCGCTGATCGGCGGCGTCTCCCACCAGATCATCGGCGCCGACCTCGCGGTGGGGATCGCCGTCGACAGCCTGCTGACCGCGGTCGGCTTCGGCGTCATCGTCTACTCGCTGTACGTGGAGTGATCGCGCCTCGTCTCACCCATCCCTTCCGGTTCTCGGCTCGTCCGGGTTCGACGCCCGACGAACCTCGCTTTCGGTAGCCTTTTGCGGCGCTCGCACCTCGGAGTCGGCAATGAGCGACGCACGCGAGGAGCTCTCCCGCCGGATCGCCGGCGAGATAACGCTCAGCGACGACCCCGGGGCGACCCTCCGGAAGTGGCGGACCGACTTCGACGTCTCCCAGACGGAGCTCGCCGACCAGCTCGACGTCTCCTCGTCGGTGATCTCCGACTACGAGAGCGGTCGCCGCGAGAGTCCCGGTATCGGCGTCGTGCGTCGGATCGTCGTCGGCCTCCTCGACATCGACGAGCGGCGCGGCGGCGGGCGGCTCCGCCAGTACGCCCGCGTGCTCTCGGCGGGCTTCGAGAGCGACATCGTCCACGACCTCCGGGAGTACTCCACCGCCGTGCCGGTCGAGGAGTTCTACGAGGCGATGGGCGCGACCGAGGTCGTCCGCGGCGACCGGGACCACGTCAACGGGCACACTGTCATCAACTCCATCGAGGCGATCACGCGGCTCTCCAGCGAGGAGTTCTACCGGCTGTACGGGCAGTCGACGAACCGCGCGCTCGTGTTCACGGGGGTGACCCGCGGCGAGTCGCCGCTGGTCGCGCTCCGGGTCGTGAGCCCGACGCCGAACGCGGTCGTCCTCCACGGGATCGAGGCCGAGGACCTCTGGGACCACGCCGCCGACCTCGCGCGCGTCGATCGGTTCTCGCTGGCGACGTCGACCCGTGACCTGGAGGACTGCCTGGCCGACCTGCAGGCGCTTTGAGCGCCCCGGCGTGACGGTCGCCGTCGGTGTCGGGGTGGCCCCGCCCGAACCGCGGCCCTGAAACCGCCGGCGCCCCACCCTCCACGCATGACCGACGAGTACGCCGAGCGGCTCCGCGCCAACCGCCGCGAGAAGGACGAGTTCTTCGCCGAGCACCCGCAGTCGCCGATCCCGCCGGAGCACCGCGACGGGTTCGACGGGCTCGACTACTTCCCGCCCGACCCGGACTACCGCGTCGAGGCGACCGTGACGGTCCACGGCGACCCGGAGCCCGTCGAGATGGAGACGACCGCGAGCAACCCGGTCCGGTACCTCCGGGTCGTCACCTTCGCGTTTGAGGTCGACGGCGCGGAGCACGCGCTCGCCGGGTACCGCCAAGAGGGTGAGGAGGGGGCCATCTTCGTCCCCTTCCGCGACAAGACGACCGGCCAGCAGACGTACTACCAGGGTCGCTATATGGAGCTGGAACCGGAGGGAGAGCTCGCCGACGGCGACGTCGTCACTCTCGATTTCAACCTCGCGTACAACCCGTTCTGCGCGTACAGCGAGACGTTCGCCTGCCCGCTCCCGCCCGAGGAGAACTGGCTGGAGATCGTCGTGCCGGCCGGCGAGCGCGCGCCGGACATCGAGTAGCCGTCGGGCCGCCTCAGCCGTCGAGAGAGTTGAAGTCGCCGAGGCGGTCGGTCCGCGCTACCGCTCCAACTCGACCGTCAGGTCGGTCGCGATCCACGCGTCGGTGTTTCCCTGCTCGGTGAAGACGATGCGGTCGGGCGAACAGCGATTCGCCGCGACGTTCGGCCGTGCGTCCGCCGACTCCTCGGCGCCGCGCTCGATACGGTCCCCAGTGCTCATTACCGGTTCGTCAGGGGTACGGGAGGTTATAGGTTTCGGTCGGCCTAAAGCGTCGGGAGGGCGGCGACGAGTGGCTGCGGCGATCCGCGTGGGGGATCGGAGCGCATTACCCGACGGCGACCCTCCGGCCCGACGATGACGGAAACGCTTTTCTCGCCGCTGACGTTGCGCGACACCGAGCTCCGGAACCGCGTGATGTTGTCGCCGATGTGTCAGTACTCCGCGGACGACGGGTTCGCGACCGACTGGCACCGGATCCACCTCGGCTCCCGCGCGGTCGGCGGCGCCGGCGTGGTGATGACCGAGGCGACCGCCGTCGAGGAGCGGGGTCGAATCACCCCGGGCTGTCTCGGGATCTGGTCCGACGAGCACGCCGAGGCGATCGAGCCGATCGTCGAGTTCGTCCGGTCGCAGGGCGCGACGCCGGGGATACAGCTGGCGCACGCCGGCCGCAAGGCGTCCCACCGACCGCCGGCCGAGGGCGGCGACCCGATCCCGCTCGACGACCCCGCGGGCTGGGAGACGATCTCGGCGAGCGACGAGCCGTACCCGGACGGCGACCGCGCCGAGAGCGGCGAGCCGGCGGCGACGCGCCGGATGGACGGCGACGACGTCGACGACGTGATCGAGGCGTTCGCCGACGCCGCGACGCGCTCGCTCGACGCCGGCTTCGAGATCGCCGAGGTCCACGCGGCCCACGGCTACCTCCTCCACCAGTTCCTGTCGCCGGTCACCAACGACCGCGACGACGAGTACGGCGGGAGCTTCGAGGACCGGACGCGGCTCCTCCGCGAGGTCGTCGAGGCCGTGCGGGACGTCTGGCCCGACGACAAGCCCGTCTTCGTCCGGATCTCCGCGACCGACTGGCTGCCCGACCGCGACTCGTGGGACGTCGACGACTCCGTGCGGCTGGCCCCGATCCTGGCCGAGGCCGGCGCCGACCTGATCGACGTCTCCGGCGGCGGGATCCACCCGGATCAGCGGCTGCCGGGAACGGGGCCCGGCTATCAGGTGCCGTACGCCGAGGCGATCCGCGAGGGGACCGACGTGCCGGTCGCCGCGGTGGGCGGGATCACGGAACCGTCACACGCCGACGCCCTGGTCCGGAACGGGCGGGCCGACCTGGTCGCGCTCGGCCGCGAGCTGCTCCGGCACCCGTACTGGCCGCTGAAGGCCGCCCACGAGCTCGGCGCGGACGTCGAGTGGCCGGTGCAGTACCGCCGCGGTCGGTTCGACTGAGGCTCCCTCTCGCGCCCCGGGAAGACTTATTCCGCTCCCGCGAGCCGACCGCGTATGGACGACCTCGAGTACCGCCCGTTCCCCGACGAGCGCGCCGACGAGTTCGGCGCGTTCATGCGGTACGCCTTCTCCCCCGCCGAGGGCCCCTACGACCCCGAGGCGGCGGACGACCACGACTCGATCGCCGAGCGGCGCGGGCTGTTCGACGCGACCGACGACCCCGTCGCGGTCTGCGCGCACCACTACTTCCCGCTGCGGATCCGCGGTGCCGACCGCGAGGTCGCCGGGCTCTCCGCGGTCGCCTCTCCGCCCGAGCACCGCCGGCGGGGGAACGTCGGGCGAATGCTCCGCGAGTCGCTCGCGGAGTACCGCGCCCGCGGCGTCGACGTCTCGGTCCTGTGGCCCTTCGAGTACTCGTTCTACGCGAGCTACGGCTGGGCGACCGCGAGCCGCTACCGCCGTCTCACTGCACCTCCCGCCCAGCTGGGCTTCGTGGACGACCTGATCGCGACCGACGGCGACGCAGCCGGGACGTTCCGACCGCTCGACGAGAGCGATTACGCCGTTGTCGAGCCCGTGCTCGCGGCGATGGCGGACCGCTACGACCTCACCATGGCGTGGAGCGAGGAGTGGTGGCGCGAGCGCGCGCTCTCGGGGTGGAAGACCGACCCGTTCGTGTACGGCTGGGAGCGCGACGGCGACCTCCGCGGGCTCTGTCGGTACGTCTTCGACGACGACCCGGACGACGCAGACGAGACCGTCATGCGTGTCTCCGACGTCGCCGTCGCCGACGACGAGGCGTGGTTCCAGCTCTTGCGGTTCTGTCGCAACCACGACTCGCAGGTCGGTGAGGTCCGGATCCGCGCCCCGCCCGACGCGCCGCTCCTCGACCTCGTCGAGGACCCCCGCGCGGTCGACTGCGAGGTCCGGACCGGCCCGATGGTCCGCGTCGTCGACGTCACCGCCGCCCTCGAAGCGCTCGATCCGGACCCCGGAGTCGAGGCGACGGTCTCGCTCGCGGTCGAGGACCCGCTCGCCTCGTGGAACGACGGCGTCGTTCGCGTGACCGTCGGGGGCGGGTCCGTCGCGGTCGACGGGCTCGACGCCGAGTCTCGCGACGCGGACGCCGCCGTCGACGTCGGTGCCCTCTCGCAGCTGTACGTCGGCTATCGGTCCGTCGACGCGCTGCTCCGGGCCGGGATGCTCTCGGGAGGCGGTGGGACCCCGCTCGCCGACGCCGCCGCGGACGCCCTCCGCGCGCTGTTCCCGCCGCGGACGACGCACCTCCGAGAGGGGTTCTGAGTCGCCGTAGCGGTCGCCTCGACCACGCCGGCGCTGGCACTCACGCCGGCCGGGCTTTTTATCCGCGCGCCGCGTACCGCCCGCCATGAGTTCCCGCGATCGGCACGACGACGACCTCGAGGAGCGGCTCGACGAGCTCGAGGACGTCCTGAGTGAGCTCCGGCGCGACCTCCGGGAGACCGAACGCGACCGGCGGGGACCGCCCCGGCCGCCGCGCCTCTCGGAGTTGGTCCGGTTCACCGAGCAGTACACGATCCCGACGGTCATCGCGCTCCTGGAGACGACGATCACGTCGCTGGAACTGCTCCGCGGGACCCTCCGGCTCGCCGACCCCGGACGGAGCGTCGCCGACGCCGACGCCGCCGGCGACCGCCTCGCCGACGTTCGCGACGGCGCGAGCGCCGGTCTCGCGCGGTCGCTCTCGGAGCTCCGGACGGCGCTCTCCGAGGGCGACCTCCCCGAGGAGGCCGCCTCGCGCTCCATCATCGGCGACGCCCGCGACCTCACCGCGGAGATAGAGTCGCGCATCGAGGAGGGCCGGCGGGAGGCCGACGCCGCGCGGCGGCGGGACCGCCGCGACGATCCCCGGACCGACCGGGGACGCGGCCGCCCCGCCGACGCTCCCGACCGCACCCGCGGGGTCCGGATCGACGTGACCGATCCCGACGCGGCGTCCGAGGCGGACGTGGCTGGCGACGACCTGGGCGACGACGCCGAAGACGTCGAGGACGACCCCGCCCCCGAAGTCGACGTCGAGTCCGAGCTGGAGTCGATCAAACGGCAGATCGACGGCGACGAGAACGATCCGGCCGACGAGGCCGCGACCGGCGACGGAGTCGAGGACGAGACCGACGACGAGACCGACGACGAGACCGACGACGAGACCGACGACGAGACCGACGACGAGAACTGACCGTCTCGCTCGCCGCAGCGGTCCCGCCGTCCGCGTTCAAAACTCCGCGCCGAGCCGCTCGGCGACGCGCTCCGCCGAGTCGACGAGCAGGGCGTCGTCGTCGGTGAACACTTCCAGCGCGACGGTGCCGTCGAAGCCGTCGAGCGCGGCGGCGGCGGCGTCGTAGTCGACCTCGCCGGCGCCGACCGGGAGGTGCGTGTCGCCGCGGCGGCGCACGTCGTGGCAGTGGAGGTGCGAGACGCGGTCGCCGTGGGCTCGGAGGAACCGTTTTATCGCCTTGTCGTCGCCCTCCATGTACGCGTGCCCCACGTCGAAGCAGATCGGCGTGTCCGTCTCGCGGGCGATCTCGCCGAGGACGGAGAGCTGGAGCCCCGCGTGCTGGTGGCCGACGTTCTCGACGACGACCTCGACGCCCGCCTCGCGGCCGGCGTCGGCGACGCGCCGGAGCTGCTCGGCGGCGACCTCGCGGAACTCGACGTCGTCGCGGTCGGCGGAGGTGGCGTGGAGCACCGCCTTCTCCGCGCCCAGATCGCCCGCGGCCTCCAGAAGTCGCCGCTGGTAGTCGACGATGGCGTCGTTGACCTCTGGAACGTACGTCGCCAGCCGCTGGCCGTACGGGAGGTGGACGAGCAGGTCGCGGCCGGCGAGCGCGTCGGTCAGGCGCCCGTGGTCGATATCGCCGGGGACGAGCGTCGGCTCGCCGACCCCGAGCTCGCAGAAGTCGAACCGCGACGGCGACGCCGCGAGACGGTCGAGGTCGTCGCCGACGGTGAGACCGATCTCCATGTGGGTGGTGGGTGCGGCGGCGTGTTATATGTAGTGCCGCGAGTGGTGTGACCGCTCTAGAGAGGGAGTCCGGTCGAGCGATCAGTCGTCGAGCGGGTTCTCGACGTCGATCTCGCCGGCGTCGATCTCGGCTTCGACCTCGCGGGCGGCGGTGACCATGTTCTCGGTCTTGCCGTACGCGATCTCGCGCGGGAGTAGCTTCAGCCCGCAGTCGGGCGAGATCGTGAGCTTCTCCGGCGGGACGACGCGGAGGCCCTGCCGGATGTTCTCTTTGATCTCCTCGACGGGCTCGATCTCGGCGGTGTGGGCGTCGACGACGCCGAGCGCGAGGTCGGGCTCGAACTCGGGGTCGGTGAACGTCGGGATCTGCTCGTACTCGCCGTTACACAGCTCGACGTCGAACTCGTCGATCGGGTAGTCGTTGATCTCGGGGTAGATCCGCGAGTAGTCCCCGTAGCAGACGTGGAGGCCGATGCGGACCTCGTTGTCGATGCCCGAGACGATGCGTTCGAGGGCCTCGCCGACGATGGCGTGGTCCTCGGGCGTCGTCGCCAGCGCGGGCTCGTCGATCTGGACGTACCGCGCGCCCGCCTCGACGAGCTTCTCGACCTCCTCGTTGACGAGGTCCGCGAGGTCGTAGACCAGCTCCTCGGTGGAGGGGTACGCCTCGTTGAACGCCCAGAACCCCAGCGTGTACGGACCCGTGATGGGGACCTTGACGGGGCGCTCGGCGACGTTCGAGGTGAACTCGAACTCGTCGACGAGCCACGGCTCGTCGTACTCGACCTCTTCGACCACGCTCGGCTTGTCGAAGTAGTTGTGGCCCCACACCTTCACCGGGCCGTTGAACTCGTAGCCGTCGATGCGGTCGGCGAAGAACTCCACCATCTCGTTGCGCCGCATCTCGCCGTCGACGACCGTGTCGAGCCCGGCGCGCTCGTGCTCGTGAGTGATCAGCCGACAGGCGTCGTCGTGGGCCTCCGTCAGGTCGTCGTCGTCGAACTTCGAGTCGGGGTCCTCGACGAGCTCGTCGGCGCGGTTCAGCCACTTCGGCTTCGGGTACGAGCCGACGACGGTCGTCAGCAGGAACGCGTCGTTCGGGTGGTCGGTCGGGCGGAACTGTTCGCGGTTGGCTTCGGGGGTTCGGACCATTACTCGAGCACCTCCGTGGCGGCGGCCAGCGCGTTCAGCTTCGCGCGGTACTTGTTCGCGGGCAGGTAGAACAGCTCCGTGTTCGGGGTCAGGTACGTCCGGTCGAACCCCTCGGCGGGGATCTGCGACTCGAACCACTCGACGCGCTCCGCGATCGTCTCCGGCTCCTCGACGAGCGTGTTCTGTCCGTCGACGAGGCCGAGCGCGAGCGAGTCGGTGGACCCGAACTCCTGGACGTTGTAGAGGGTGTCGTCGCGGTCGCCGGCGACGAGGTCGAGCCCGAGCGCGTCCGCGTCCGCCTCGTCGACGAGGTGAGCGTACAGCTTCTCGCCGAGCGCGCCGTAGAACGTCTGGACGACGACGTCGGCGTCGGTCGCGTCGGCGACCGTCGCGATCGCGTCCGTGGCGGTCGACTCCTCGCCCTCGGCGGGCGGGTTCGTCACCAGCGACGGCTCGAGGAGGAACAGCGTCTCGTGGGCGGGGAACGCCTCCACCTCGCCGGCCAAGAAGTCGGCGACGGCGGCCTGGAACGCGGACTCGTCTCCGTAGCGCTCGTCGGTCGCGAGGTCGGCGAGCGAGTAGGGGCCGGGAAGCGTGGCGGCGAGGGGGGCCTCGCCGTCGATCAGTCGCTCGGCCGACTCCAGCTCGCGCGCCACGTCGCCGGAGAAGTCGAGGTCGTCGACGACGCGGGGGTCGCGGTAGAAGTTGTTGTTGTCGTAGTACCTGACGATCCCGCCGGTCTCGACGCTCTCGTGTACCGTCAGCGGGTGGGCGATCATGTCGTCCCAGCGGCCCTGCCCCTCGACGACGCGGTCGAGGCCGGCGTCCAACTGGTCGTCGACGAACTCCGCGCGGACCTCGTCGTACTGCTCGACGATCGCCTCGCCCTCGTGGCCGCTCAACAGGTCGCCCTTCTGGTGCCCCTTGAGGTCCGAAAGCGTCTCTTTCGCCCAGTCCGGGAGCGGATACAGCCCCGGCGTGGCCGCGACACGTTCAGTCATCACCAGTCATTCGATATGCCGCCGTATAATATTTGCTAATACATTTTATGCGTTTGGGTTATTCTCTGCGACCGACAGAACGGTTAAGCCCGCGGTCGCGAAGCGATACCCATGACCGTCGTCTCCCTGTTCCCCTCCGCCACCGAGCTGGCGGCAGCGCTCGGCGCGACGCCCGCCGCGGTCTCACACCAGTGCGACCGCCCGGCCGCGGTCGAGGACCGACCGACGCTCACCGGGCTCGTCCGGGACCTCGACGCCGACCCCGCCGCGATCGACCGGATCGCGGCCCACGACGGCACCTACTACCTCGACGGCGACCGGCTCGCCGCGGCCGATCCCGACGTGATCCTCACGCAGGGCGTCTGCGCGGTCTGCGCGCTCGACGCCGGCCTCGCGCACCGGGCGGTCGAGCGGCTCGACCTCGACGCGGCGGTGCTCGACGTGCACGCCGACGACCTCGACGACGTCCTCGCGAACGTCGAGCGCGTGGGCGAGGCGGTCGACCGGCCGGCGACGGCGGCCGACCTGCGCGCCGACCTCGACGCCCGGATCGACGCCGTCGCCGAGGCGGTCCCCGCGGGCGACGCGGTCGCCTCGGCCGACGCGGGGGAGGCCGTCTCGGCCGACGCGCGCCCCCGCGTCGCCGTCCTCGACTGGACCGACCCGCTCCGCCACGCCGGGCTCTGGGTCCCCGACCTGATTCGGGTCGCCGGCGGAGAGCCCGGGCTCGTCGCGTCGGGCGAGCGGTCCCGAAAGGTCGATCCCGACGAACTGCGCGCCTTCGACCCCGAGGTCGTCGTCGTCGGCCCCTGTAGCGCCGACGTCGACGAGGCCGAGCGCGCGGCCGCCGACCTGCTCGCCCGCGAGTCCCTCGACGACGTGGCGGCGGTGCGCGACGGCCGGGTGTACGCGATGGACGGCACCGCCTACCTGAACCGCCACAGCCACCGCGTCGTCGACACGCTGGAGGCGCTGGCGGCCGTCGTCCACCCCGATCGGTTCGAGGGAACCGACGAGAAGGTGCGGCGCGTCGACGGGGGCGCGGCCGGACCGTCGACGTAGGAACCCCGGGACGCGATCGGCGCGGCTGCGGCTCGTTCCGTAATTACGGACCGAGGTCAGTCGGCGACTTCTTGGAACGTAATCGAATGACCTCGACTTCCCAGCCGCGGTCGTCGTCGACGCGACACTCCCACGCGCGCTCTACGGCGACGCCGTTGCGCGCGGCTTCGCAGAGAAATTCAGTGAGGCCGTGCCGGAACGCTTCCTCGTCTACGGGCTCGGCGAGTTGGATCTGTAACATACGTGGTGTAGGCGTACGCGAGTCAGTGCATGAGAACCACCCAGACCAACGACACCGAGATCTGACGAGTCGTATTCCGTCGCTGATAAGCGTCAACTGTGTGAACAAGGGCCAGACATAAACACTTTGCCACGGTACCGCTAGCGAAGGGTCCCAATGGCTTCCCAGGAGAACGGTTCGTTCGTCGAACTCGAATTCTCGATAGCGGACGACGCGTACCCGGTGATCCGTCTCTCTCGGGACCACGACTGCGAAGTAGACTTGCTCGACGTGTTCCGACCCGTAGACGAGCTGACGACCGCGTTCTTCCACGTCACGGGCGGACAGCCGAACCGGATCCTTCGGGAGTGTCTCTCGGCGGAGCACTGCGAGCACGCCGATATCGTCGACAGGTACGACCACGAGTGTGTCCTTCGAGTCTCGGTCGTCCACAGCGTCTTCAGCACACTCGCAAGGGCCAACATTCCGCTTCAATCGATGAGCGTCTCGAAGGGGGACGCGCGCCTCGTCGCAACGGTGCCCCCGGACAGAGTGCCGAGTGAAGTCATCGACTGGGTCAAGAGTCAGCATCCGGCGATCGAACTGAGACGAAGACAGCCCACGAGCATCGCCGCACCGTTCGTCACGCGGCGGGCCTTCCAGCGGCTCCTCGCCGAACGGCTGACCGATCGGCAGTGGAACACGCTTCGCCTCGCGTTCGAGCGCGGCTATTTCGAACGTCCGCGACGAATCACCCAGGAGGGGATCGCCGAGGAGCTGGATCTCTCGCCGTCGACGGTCGGTCAGCACCTCCACACCGCGCTTCGAAAGCTCCTCTACACCCTCTTTTCGGACGCCGCTTCCCAGGAAGACTGATCCCACAGAGCCGAGGGGCTCGCCGCGCTCACACGTGTTGTGTGGGTGTCATACCGCTCTCTAAGGGTAGGCACGTTTTCAGCCGCCGACCGGTGAGTAGAGACGATGGAACGATCAGTCGGTCGAAATATCTCGTCCACTGCGGCCGAATTCTCTCCGCTCGTTGACATTGCGGAGATCACCGTGCTTCACGTGGACGACGATCTCGCCTTCGCGAAACTGGCGGCGACGTTTCTCGAGCGCGAGGATCCCGACCTGGGTGTCATCCACGAACCGAACGGCGAAGCGGCCCTGGAGACGCTCGACGACGAGACCGTCTCGATCGACTGCGTCGTGAGCGACTACCAGATGCCGGAGATGGACGGTATGGAGCTCCTCGAAGCCGTTCGGGAACGCTCACCGACGCTCCCGTTCATCCTGTTCACGGGGAGGGGTTCGGAGGAAGTCGCCGGACGCGCCATCTCCAGCGGCGTCACCGACTACCTACAGAAGGAGCACGGAACGGATCAGTACGCCGTCCTCGCGAATCGGATCGGGAACGTCGTCGAGCAGACGCGCGCCGAGAAAAAGAAGTGGCAGCTGCTCACGGCGATCGAAACCGCCCGCGAAGGGATCAGCCTCCTCGACCAAGAGGGACGGTTCACATACGTGAACAGCTCCTACGCGGACGCGTACGGGTACGATCGCGAGGAGTTACTCGGCGAACACTGGGAGGTGCTCTATCCGGAGGACCGACTCGATCGCGTCTACGAACGTCTCCTCCCGATGATTCCCGACGAGGGCGATGTCCGAGAGCGAACGGTCATGGAGCGAGCGGACGGGTCCGAGATCCTCGTCGATCACGCGCTCTCATACACGCCGGACGGTACGATGGTTTGCAACATCAACACGCTCTCGGCGGAGCGAGATCGGCGCGGCCTGCTTGCGGACGTCTTCGACGCGTTGGACGACCTGCTGTTCTTCTTCGACGAGGAGGGGAATCTGGAGTTCTGGAACGAGCGAGTCGAAACCGTGACGGGCTACACGGCGGCCGAACTGTCGAAACGAACGCCCCAGGACTTCGTCCGCGAAGCGGACCGGGACGAGGTGAACAGGTACCTGGAGGCCACCCGTGAGAACGGCACGGCTCGGGTCGAGGTCCAGTTGCGGCGCGAGGACGGCGAGACGATCCCGTACGAGTTCATCTCGAAGCCCGTGGTGAACGACGGAGGAGACGTGATCGGCCGCATCGGACTCGGGCGGGACATCTCCGAGCGCAAGCGGTACGAACGGCGGTTCGAACGCCAGAACGAACGACTCGAGCACTTCGCCCAGGTCCTCTCGCACGATCTTCGGAATCCGGTCGCCATCGCGAGGGGGCACTTCGATCTGTACCGGAAGAGGGGAAACGAGACGCACTACGAGACCGCGATGACGGCGATCGATCGCATGGACAGCCAGATCACGGACATTCTGGAGCTCGCACAGACCGGCGATCTGATCCACGCGAGCGATTACGAGACGACCGAGTTAGAGACGGTCTCGGAACACGCCTGGGCGATGATTCGCTCCGAGGACGCCACGCTCGAGGTCGCCGGGACTGGGGAGGTCGAGGCGGACGCCAGTCGGCTGCAGCAACTGTTGGAGAACCTGTTTCGAAACGCGATAGAACACGGCGGAAGCGCCGTCTCGGTTTGCGTCGGACTGCTGCCGGACGAGCCCGGACTGTACGTCGAAGACGACGGTCCGGGGATCCCACCCGACCAACGCGACGCGGTCTTCGACGCCGGGCACTCGACGAAAGACGGCGGCACCGGGTTCGGGTTAGCGACCGTGAAACAGTTAGTGGAAGCGCACGACTGGGAGATCCGCATCACGACGGGAACGCTCGGCGGGGCCCGGTTCGAGATCAGCGGCGTCGAGTTCGCGGCCGAGGACTGAGTCCGCTTGCCGACGGTTCCGCGTCGAACGCGTGCGCCGCGGCCGGCGCGAAACCGACTGGAAGCGACACGTCACGTAGGGGTCTGGTCGTCACCGAGCGTCCGTCACGCCCGTCGAAGCGCGAGCACGGTGAGCGTCTCGAACGGGAACGACTCCTCGACGACGGCGTCGCTCTCGAAGCCGGCCTCTTCGGCCAGCGCCAGCACCTCGTCGTACCCGGTCAGCGAGGAGACGAGGAGCAGGACGACGCCGCCCGGGGCGAGGACGCGACCGACGTCCGCGAGGAACGGCTCGATCAGTTCGCGCCCCGACTCGCCGCCCGAGAGCGCGTGCTCCATCCAGTCGCCCCACTCGTTGTCGGGGTCGGTCGGGAGGTACGGCGGGTTGAAGCAGACGGTGTCGAACGCGTCCCCGCGGAACGGGGCACAGAGGTCGGCGACGACGGCCTCGACGCCGCGCTCGCGGGCCTGTCGCGCCGCGTGCGGGTTGAGGTCACCGCCGACCACGTCGAGGTCGCGCTCCGCGGCGATCGTCGCCGCGACCCAGCCCGACCCGGTGCCGACCTCCAGCACGCGGCCGCGCGCGGCCTCGACCGCGGCCTCGGCGAGGAGCCCCGAGTCCTCGGCGGGCTGGTAGACGACGGCGTCGTCGACGCCGCGGCGCGCCGCGAGGTCGGCGGCGGTGTCGTCGCGTTCGTCGTCGGCGTCGCGCTCCTTCTCGCCGGCCGTTCCTCGCTCCGATCCGTCGCTCACCGGTCCGCCTCCCCGTCGTTTTCCCCCTCGTCGTCGGTCCCGTCGTCGCCCTCGCCGCTCCCGCGGCCGGCTCCGTCGGCCGGCTCGCCGCCGTCGCCCCGGCTCGTTCCGCCCCGCGTCGCCGCCCGACCCTCGACTTCCGCGTCGAGCTGGGGCCCGGACGTCCCCTCCGCGCGGGCGGAGAGCGTCTGCTGCGGGAAGGGGATGACGATCCCCTCGGCCTCCAGTTCGGTCTTGATCGCGCCCATCGCGGCCGTCTGGGTGCGCCAGCGCTTCCGCATGCTCGGGTTCCGGATCCAGTACCGGACGCCGAGGACGACCGCCGAGTCGTCGAACCGCTTCGTCACCACGTCCGGTTCGGGCATCGCGGCCACGTCCTCGACGCCGGCGACGGCCTCCTCGATCACGCTCGCCGCGCGCTCGACGTCCGTCGCGTAGTCGACGCCGACCTCGACTTCGATCCGCAGGCGGTTGCGCCGCGACCGGTCGACGATCGGGCCCGAGCGCACGTCGTCGTTCGGCAGCGTGACCACCTCGCCGTCGAACGACCGGAGGCGCGTGCTCATGATCGAGATCTCCGTGACGGTGCCCTCGTGGTCGCCGACCTCGACCCAGTCGCCGACCTCGAACGGTCGGGAGAACATCAGCACGAATCCGGCGAGCACCGCACCGAGCGTCTGGCGGGCCGCCATCCCGACCACGATCCCGAGGAAGCCGGCCCCGACGAGGAGGCCGCCGACGTTGTCGGTGAACAGCCCGACCACGACGAGCAGCGCGAAGGTGTACACCGTCAGCTGCGTGACTCGGAGGAGGACCTCCTCTTGGTGGTCCGTGAGCACGGTGCTCTCGGCGGATATCTCGCGGATGACGCCGCCGAGGAAGTCGGTGACGGCGTAGGCGATCGCCAGCAACACCACCGCGATCACGACGTTCGACAGCTGGTCGGCGATCGCCGCCGACTCGAACGCGTTGAGGAGCGCCCCGCTCCGGTCCCACACCACGAGCAGCGAGAGCGCGCCGACCGCGGTGGCGGCGCCGACGGACGCCGAGAGCAGCAGCCGCTGCGTCGAGGATAGCTCCTCGTCTCGGCGCTTCGCCCACCCGGTGAGAAGTCGGACGCCGAGCACGGCGGCGAGGATCAGCACGGACGTGAGAGTGCGTCTGACGTTCTCGGTCAGGACGCTGTAGAGGTTGCCGAGGGGATCCGCGGAGGTGCCAGTGGCGGTCACCACCTCCGTGAGCGGCGCGACAGGGAGAGGCGAGACGGAGAGCGGCGCGACGAGGAGCCCTCCGACCGCGAGAACCGCGTCTGCGACCGTCATCCCCGCGATCACACCTCGGTCGGAGAGCCGCGCTCGCGAGCCAGTTCGGCCAGCGCGGCGAACTCGGACGGCTCCAGCGTCCCGGGGCGTCGGCCGAGCAGCTCCTCGTCGGCGGCCTCGACGACGGCGTCGGGGTCGTCGAGGCCGGAGATGTGAGCGGTGTTCCGGATCGCGTTCCGCGTCGTCTTGCGCCGCTGGGTGAAAAGCGCCTTCACGAACCGGAGGAAGAACGCCTCGTCGCCGACCGCGTAGTCGGGGTCGCGGGGCGTACACCGGACGACGGCGCTCTCGACCGCGGGCTGGGGGTCGAACGCTTCCTTCGGGACGCGCTCGACGATCTCGACGGCGGCGTAGTGCTGCGCCGAGACGGAGAGCCGGCCGTACTCCGGCTCGCCCGCCGACGCCACCATCCGATCGGCGAACTCGGCCTGGAACATCAACACGAGCGGCTTCCCCTCGGGGAGCAGGCGGAAGGCGATCTCCGAGGAGACGCCGTACGGGAGGTTGGCGACGCAGGCGGTGAACGGCGGCAGGTCGACGTCGAGCGCGTCGCCCTCGATCACGTCGAGGAGGCCTTCCTCGACCGCGGTCGCGAACTCCTCGCGGAGGAAGTCGGCGAAGGACCCGTCGCGCTCGATGACGGAGAGGTGACCGGGGCCGTCGTCGGCAGCGCCGTGGGTAGCGTCGCCGTCGCGGTCGTCGTCGGCCTCGTCGACGATCGTCGCCAGCAGCCGGTCGGTGAGCGCGCCCGCGCCGCCGCCGATCTCCAGGAGGTGACTCGCGTCCGCGTCGTCCGGCAGGTACCCCGGGATCCGGTCGAGCACGCGGTCGTCGACGAGGAAGTGCTGGTCGCGGTCGGGGTTCGCGCGCTCCCCGGCGCGCCGCGCGAGGGCGTCGGGGTCGCGGTCCCCGTACGTCGCGGCCGTTCCCGCCGGTGCGTCGGTCATGGCCGCGATAGGCCGGGGGTCCGGGTAAAAGTCCCGTTTCGACTCACTCCTCGCGGCCGGCGAACGTCCGGTACTTCAGGTCGTCTTTCCGTATCTCCTCGATAATTCGCTCGACGATCACCTCCCGCGGGCGGTGGAGTCCCGAGACGCGCTCGGACACCTCCGCGAAGCTCTCGAAGGGACCGCGCTTGCGCTCGTCGAGGACGTTGTTCCGGAGCTGCTTGCCGATCCCCGGGAGCAGGTTGAGCTGGTGGAGCCGGAGCGTGATCGGGCCGGCCTCGTTGTAGAAGTCGACGAAGCGCTCCTCGTTGGCGTCGACGATCGCCTCGACGGCGTACTCCACCTCCGCGGCCGCGTTCCGCGTGAGACCGTCGAAGGACACCTCGCGGTACCGGCCGACCGTCGGCCCGTCGAGCGCGACCCGGTCGCTCACGGACGCGTCAGCGTCCGCGGCGAGGTCGAGCTCGTACAGTCGGAACGACTCCGCCCCGAGGCCGTACGCGACCGGCGACTTCCGGGAGGGGGGCCGGTCGTCGTCCGGCCGCCCGTTCGGCAGCACGTCCAGGAGGACGACGGTCGGACCGTCGTCGTCCGCGTCGGGGGCGTCGGGTTCGGTATCTGACATACGTAACGCACCGCTCCGAACGGTGAAAAAACCGCTGCCGACGGGGCCTACCGCGAGAACTCGATCGCGGCGCCCTGCCCGAAGCCGACACAGAGGGTCGCGAGCCCCCGGTCGGCGTCGCGCTTCTCCATCTCGTGGAGCAGCGTGACCGGGAGGCGCGCGCCGGAGGCGCCCAGCGGGTGACCGATCGCGATGGCGCCGCCGTTCACGTTGTAGCTGTCCTCGTCGACGCCGAGCTCGCGGCGAGCGTACTCGCACTGGGAGGCGAACGCCTCGTTGAGCTCCACGAGGTCGTAGTCGTCGATCGTCCGTCCGGCGCGGTCGAGCAGGCTCCGCGTCGCGGGCACCGGCCCGATCCCCATCACGGTGGGGTCGACGCCGGCGACCGCGTTCGTGCCGACCTCGGCGAGCACGTCGAGCCCGTGGTCATCGGCGAACGCCCGGCTCGTCACCAGCGTCAGCGACGCGCCGTCGGAGATCTGCGAGGCGTTCCCGGCCGTCACCGTCCCGTCGCCCGTGAACGCGGGCGGCAGCTCGGCGAGCGTCTCGGCCGTCGTGTCAGGGCGGATCCCCTCGTCCCGCTCGATCAGGCCGTCGTCCGTCTCGACCGGGACGATCTCGTCGTCGAACCGGCCGGAGTCGGTCGCCTCGGCGGCCCGCTGATGGCTTCGAGCCGCGTACTCGTCCTGCGCCTCGCGGCTCACGCCGTACTCCTCGGCCACCTTCTCGGCGGTCATCCCCATCTGGAGCTGGAAGACGTTGTACCGCTCGGAGAGCTCCGGGTGGAGGTGCTGGTAGGAGTCGCCGTCCATCGGGACGCGGCTCATGTTCTCGACCCCGCCGGCGACGACGCAGTCGCGGTTGCCCGCGGCGATCGCGTCCGACGCGGAGATGATCGCCTGCATCGAGGAGGCGCACCAGCGGTTGATCGAGGTCGCGGGCACGGACTCGCCGAGCTCCGAGAGCAGCGCGATGACGCGGGAGACGTTGTTGTCCTGCTCGGCGCGCTGCTGGGCGACCCCCCACATCAGGTCGTCGACGTGGTCGCTCGTCAGCCCCGTCTCCGCGAGCGCGTGGTCGATGAGCGTTCGGGAGAGGTCCTCACTCCGGACGTCGGCGAAGACGCCCCCGTCCTTCCCCTGCGGCGTCCGGTAGGCGGCCGCGATCACCGGCGTGGTCTCGTCTGCCATGAACGATCACAGGCCGGTGACGGTCTTAAATGGCCGTGGAACCGCCGGAAATCGGACCGGAGTTTACCGTTTACTTTCGAGGAGCGGCTCACCGGTCATCTCCGGTGGACGGTCGAGCCCGATCAGCTCCACGAGGGTCGGGGCGATGTCGCACAGCGAGCCGTTCTCGCGGACCGTTCGCCCTCCGTCGTCGCCGTCGGGCGTCAGGTAGACGAAGGGTACCGGGTTGAACGTGTGGGCGGTGTGGGGGTCCTCGGGCGTGCCCATGTCGTCGGCGTTGCCGTGGTCGGCGGTCACGACCGCGTGGCCGCCCGCGTCGGCGACCGCGTCCAGGAGCCGGCCGAGCTGCGCGTCGACCGCCTCGACGGCCTCGACGGCGGCGTCGAAGTCGCCGGTGTGTCCCACCATGTCCGGGTTCGCGTAGTTGAGGACCATCAGGTCGGGGTCCTTCTCGCCGATGATATCGATCGCCTGGTCCGTGAGCTCCGGCGCCGACATCTCCGGCTGCAGGTCGTACGTGGGGACGTCCGGGCTCTCCACGATCTCGCGCAGCTCGCCGGGGAACTTCACCTCGCGACCGCCGTTGAGGAAGTAGGTCACGTGGGGGTACTTCTCCGACTCGGCGATCCGGAGCTGCGTGAGCCCCGCGTCGGCGACGACCTCGCCGATCGTGTTCTCGGGGACCGCCGGCGGGAACGCCACCGGGAACGCGAACGTCTCGTCGTACTCGGTCATCGTCGTCATCCGGACCTCGGGCTGGTCGACCTCGAACCCCCACTCGGGACGGGTGCCGGTGAGCAGCCGGACGAGCTGGCGGGCGCGGTCCGCCCGGAAGTTGAAGAATATCACGGCGTCGCCGTCGGCGAGCGCGGGCCCGCCGGCGACCAGCGTCGGCTCGATAAACTCGTCGGTCTCGCCGCGGGCGTGGGCCTCCCGCGCGGCCTCCACCGCCGTCTCCGCGCGGTGGGGCGCCTCGCGTTCGACGATCGCGTCGTACGCCTTCCGCGTCCGCTCCCAGTTCTCGTCGCGGTCCATCGCGTGGTAGCGGCCCGTGACGGTGGCGACGTGGCCCGTCCCGCGCTCGTCGGCCTTCGCGGTCACGTCCGCGAGGAAGCGGTCGGCGATCTCGGGTGCGGTGTCGCGGCCGTCCGTGAACGCGTGCGTCGTCGCCGGCACCCCGGCGTCCGCGGCGGCGTCGATCAGCGCGAGCAGGTGCTCGACGTCTGAGTGAACGCCGCCGTCGGAGACGAGCCCCATGAGGTGGACCCGACCGCCGGTCGCGGCGACGTGGTCGAGGGCGTCCGCGATCGCCTCGTTGTCCGAGAGCGACCCCTCGACGAGCGCGTCCGTGATCCGGGTGTACGCCTGCTTGACGACCCGGCCCGCGCCGATGTTCAGGTGTCCCACCTCGGAGTTGCCCATCTGGTTCTCGGGGAGCCCCACGCGTCGCCCGTAGACGACGAGGCGGCCGTCGGCGCCGCCGCCGGTCGCTTCGCCCGCGCCGCCGCCGAGCCCCCAGCCGTCGAGGATAACGAGCGCCGTTTCCATACGCCACGTTTCCGTCCCCGGGCTAACTACCCTTCGCTCCGAGCGACGGCGGGAGCCGCCGGGAACCGGACCGGGCGAGACGTGCGGTGCGGTAAGTCAGCCTTTTAGCTGTCCGACGCTAACCATACGTTAATGGATTCCGCGGTACTGCTCGATCTCCTCGGCAACGAGAACCGGCGGCGCATCCTCCGGCTTCTCGCGACCAAGCCGTGCTACGTCACGGAGATCTCGGAGTACCTCGACGTGAGCCCGAAGGCGGTGATCGACCACCTGCGGAAGCTGGAGGAGGCGGGACTGATCGAGTCGACGACCGACGACCAACGCCGCAAGTACTTTCGCATCTCCCGCAGTCTCAGGCTGGAGGTGAACGTCTCCCCGTACGGATTCGGCGCGAAGAGCGCGTACCCGGCCAAGAACAGCCTCGACATGTCCGGACGCTGTCCGCACCTCACGATCGAGGCGCCGATCGGCTCGGGGGCGTCGAGCGATCTCTCGGAGCTCGCCGGCGAGTACGCCCGCCTGCAGGACCTGGACCGCGAGCTCTCGCTGGCCCAGCGATGGGTCCACGGTCGGGTCGAGGACACGCTCGCGGAGATCGACGAGCGGCTCGGAACCGAAGCCGACAGCCGCTTTTACGCCGCGGTGCTTGCGGCGGTGACCGAGACCGACGGCACTCCCGCGGCGGTCGCCAACGAGGTCGGCACCCGCGAGGAGACCGTCGCCGACGCCCTCCGCCGCCTCGCCGACGTCGGCGTGGTCGCCAGCGAGGCGGACGGCGAGCGATACCGCGTCCGGTAGCTCGTCGCCGACGCCGTCTTCCCGCACGCCCGGCCGCTTCCGGAACCTTTTGCACCGTTCCCGGGAGACGTCCGGTGTGAGCCGCGCACGGGACCTCGCCCTGTTCCTCGTCCTCGCCGCCGTCTGGGGCTCCGCGTTCATGGCGATCACGGCCGGGCTGGCGTACTTCCCGCCCGTCCTCTTCGCCGCGCTCAGGTACGACGTCGCCGGCGTCGTCATGCTCGCGTACGCCGCGTACGCGGTCGACGACCCGATCCCCCGCGGGCGCGACGAGTGGACCGTCGTCGCGATCGGCGCGACGCTGATCATCGCCGCCTACCACGCGTTACTCTTCGTCGGTCAGACTGATCCCGCCGTGACGAGCGCGACCGCGTCGGTGATCGTCAGCCTCTCGCCCGTGTTGACGACCGTCTTCGCGCGCGCCTTCCTCCCCTCCGAGCGGCTGACGCTCGTCGGCGTGCTCGGACTCCTCGTCGGCCTCGTCGGCGCGGTCGTGCTGGCCGCGCCCGACCCCGCGAACCTGACCGGCGGCGGCACGGTCGCGAAGTTCCTCGTGCTGCTGGCGGCGGCGTCGTTCGCGCTCGGCTCGGTGCTCACCCGCGCGTCGGACGCCGACGTCGCGATCGAGACGATGGAGGCGTGGTCGATGCTCCTCGGCGCGCTGTTGATGCACCTGGTGTCGGCCGGGCTCGGCGAGTCGGTCGCCGACGTCGCGTGGACGACAGAGGGGATCGCGGCGCTGGCGTACCTGTCGATCGCCGCCAGCGGGTTCGGTTTCCTCGTCTACTTCGACCTGCTGGAACGGCTCGGCCCGATCGAGATCAACCTCGTCTCGTACGTCGCCCCGATATTCGCCGCAGTCGCCGGGTGGCTCTTTCTGAGCGAGGGGATCACCCCGAACACGGTCGCCGGCTTCCTGATCATCTGTGCCGGCTTCGCGCTCGTGAAGCGGGCGGCGCTGCGCGCTGAGCTCCGCAAGTACGAGATATCCGGGTGAGGTCGCCCTCGCGGCCGTCGGTCCCGACTGGTGTGAACTACCCCCACGCCTGGCGATCCTTTTAGACGGTCCCGCGAGACGGACCGACATGTTCCCCGAGACGATCGAGACGGACCGCCTCCGACTGGAGCCTCGGTGGCCCGAGAACGTCGACCTCGACGCGTGCTACCGGATCTGCTCGTCGGACCCGGAGATCGACGAGGTGACCGAGTACGTCACGTGGAACCCCCACGAGACGAAGAAGGAGACGCTGGAGTTCCTCGAACGCGGCCGCGAGCGCTGGGCGGACAACGAGGCGGCGGACTACGTCATCCGCCCCCGCGACGGCGAGGACGGCGCGGGTGAGATCGCCGGCTTCGGCGGCTTCGAGGTCGACTGGGAGCGGCGAACCGCCGAGCTCGGCACGTGGCTCCGCAAGCGGTTCTGGGGCCGCGGCTACTCCGGCGAGCGCGCCGCCGCGCTGATGCGCGTCGCGTTCGCGGACCTCGATCTGGACGTCGTCGCCGTGAGCCACCACCCCGACAACGACAACTCGCGGCGGGCGGTCGAGCGGTACGTCGACCGCTTCGGCGGTCGCCGCGAGGGCCGTCTGCGGAACACGCTCACGTTCCTCGACGGGAGCGTCCACGACGAGGTGCGGTACACGATCTCGCAGGCGGAGTGGCGGGCGGCGACGGAGTGACCGATTCCGGACGAACCATCTCTCTGCCACCGAAACGGTTTCTTTCGACGGTCGACACGAGTCAACAGACACTTACCCCGGCCGGGACGACTGCGAGCACATGTCTGTCTCCGATCGAACGAGCGGAGCGAACGGTATCGTCGGCGGCGCGGCCACGGGCGCCGTCGCGTACGTCCTCGGCTACCTGGTCGCGTACGTCACCCAGCAGTCGACGGTCGAGACCGAGCTGGAGGGGTTCAACTTCTTCGCCGACCTCTTCGGTAGCGACCCGATCCCGACGTGGCAGGCGATCGGGTGGGTGTTCTACAACGGCCACTTCGTCGACACTCAGGTCCCGTCGCTGGTCGGCGGGGCCCGGTCGGTGAACCTCGTCTCGCAGGCGGACGGCGGGTCGCTGACGCTGCTGTTCGTCGTCCCGCCCGTCCTCCTGATCGTCGCCGGACTCGTCGCGGGTCGGCTCGCCGAGGCGACGGAGCCGGTCGACGGCGCGACGGCCGGGGCGCTCGTCCTCGTCGGGTATCTCCCGCTGGCCGTGGTCGGCGCGTTCCTCTTCCGGTACTCGGTCGGCGACGGGACGGTCGCGCCCGACCTCATTACGGCCGTCCTCCTCGCCGGTATGGTGTACCCGGCCGTCTTCGGCGCCGTCGGCGGCGCGGGAGCGACGCTGTTGAGCGACTGAACGAGCGAGCGACAGCGGGACGTGCCGATTCTGACGACCGCCAGACTGTCAGTAGTCGGCCTCGTCGGGGTCGAACCGATCGCCGTACTCCCGGACGGGGTCGACCGGTCGGCCGTCGTCGGTCTCCGGCGCGACGTAGTCGACGAACGCCTCGACGGCGGGCTCCCGGACGCGGACGTCGACGTCGATCTCGCCGAGCTCGTCCGGTTCGCCCACGGCGAAGTTGACGACCCCCTCGAACGCCGCCTGCTTCTTCAGCGAGAACGAGAACCCCTCGTCGGTGGCGTTGTTCAGAAACACCCGTCTGGCCGTGTCGAGGATCTCCTGATCGTGGAGCACGTCGGAGAAGGCGTCGAGGGTGTGAGACTCGGCGACGAGCCGACCGTTCTCGTGGACCGGCTCCGCGTCCGGGAACACGTTCCGCACCGCGTCGGCGACCCGATCGGTCACCTCCGTGTCGCGGACCGGGGCCTCGATCCGCACGTCGACGCTGTAGATCACGCGCCGTCACCCCCGGCGTTCGTCGGCTCCGCGGGGTCCGCCGCCTCCAGTGACTCGTCCGCGACGCCGAGCACCTCCCGGACGCGAGCTTGGAACTCGGCGAGCGTCCCCGTGTTGTCGATCTCGACGTCGGCGCGGTCGAGGGTGGCGCCGAGGCCGAGGTCGATCTCGCGCGCGTCGCGCTCGCGGAGCGCCTCCAGGTCGGAGTCGGAGTCGTCGCGTCCCCGGGCGTCCAGCCGCTCGGCGCGGAGCGCGAAGGGCGCGTGGATCGCCACGAGCGTGAAGTCGTCGCCGAACGCCTCGCGGAAGCGCTCCAGTTCGACGGTGGAGCGCAGGCCGTCGACGAGGACGGCGTCGCGCTCGCTCTCGGCGGCGGCCTCGCGGATCAGCGGGAGCGTCCGCGCCGCGATGGCGTCGTCGCCCTCCTCCGCGCGGAGCGCCCGCGCGATCCGGCCGTGGTGCTCGGCGGGGTCGAGCCCGCGGCGACGGCACTCAGCGCGGATCACGTCGCCCATCACGACGACCGGGATTCCGGCCGCCTCGGCCACGTTCGCCGCCTCCCCCTTCCCGCTCCCGGGGAGCCCGACGGTTCCGATGACGTTCATTGGCGCGGAGTAGTCCCGTGGCAGACTTAGGTCTGCTGTTGGGGTCCGGCGCCAAGCCGAACCGTCGGCGTTTTTTATGCGAGGCGGTTCTGGTGAGAGTGAGGGCACGTAGCTCAGCCCGGATAGAGCGTCGGACTTCTAATCCGATGGTCGTGGGTTCGAATCCCATCGTGCCCGTACGTCGTGGGAGAAGTTGACCAATCAATCTGAGATGAGGTTCTAACGATCGGTTCCGCGAGCCACACGCCCAAGTACCCCCTCACCGGAGACGAACACGTGTATCGACGAGACCTCAGAGACACCGACTACGACGGCCTGCTCGCCGACATGGCCGTCGCGGACCGGGTCGTGCAGGCCGCGGTCGGGCCGGACGGCCGGATCGCCTACGCGAAGACCCGCGAGCTGACCACCGACCTCTGGCTGGCGGCCGACGGCGCCGACGTTCGACTCACCAGCGAGGGCGCGTCCGCCATGCGCTACGGGCGCACCGACGCGCGGTGGATCGACTGGAGCCCCGACGGCGACCGGATCGCCTTCGTCACCGCCGAGAGCGAGCTGGCGACCGTCGACGCCGACACCGGCACGGTCGAGGTGCTCACGGATCTGGAGGGCGGCATCTCGGGCCTCGCGTGGGGCGAGCCCGGCATCGCGATTGTCACCGACTCCTTCTCGCGGGCGAGCCTCGCGGTCGTCTCCCCCGACGGCGACCGCGTTGAGGCGATCGCGAACGACGAGTACCTCTACGCCGACCCGCACTGGCAGGGCGAGACCGTCGTCGCGACCCGATCCACCCACGCCGACTTCTTCGACCACGAGGCCGCGCTCGTCCGCGTCCCCCTCGACGCCGACGGGGAGGTCACGGAGCTGTTCGCCGAGCCGGGCGTCCGGGCGGCCTGCCCGCGCCCGCGACCGGGCGACGACGAGGCGGTCGCGTTCGTCCACGACGGAAGCGGGTACGACGCCGTGTACGGGATCGACGGGAGCGACGTCGAGGGGGGTGCGGACGCCGACCCGGCGACCGCGCTGTACGGCGTCCCGGAGACCGAGATCGCGGCGCCCGAGTGGAACGACGCGGGCGACCGACTCGCCGTGACCGCGACGAAGCACGGCCGCGTCGGTGTCCACGCGGTCGGCGTCGACGGCGCGCTCCCGGACGCCGAGTCCGCCCCCGGATTGGACGCCGACCCCGAGTCGGCCGACGACGCGGACGTGCTCGCGTCGGGCGACGCGCTCCACGGCGCGCCGCGGTGGGACGGCGACCGTGTGGTCTCCGTGCGGGAGACGCCGACCGAACCCCCCGCGGTCGTCGACGCGGCGAGCGGGGAGCGGCTCACGCCGCCGGCGACGGCGGGGCTGGCGACGCGGCTCCCCGAGCCCGAGGCGTTCACGTACGACTCCGGCGGGACCGAGATTCAGGCGGTGATCCATCCGCCGCCGTCGGACGCCGAACCGGGTTCGGTGCCGCTCCTCGTGAAGCCGCACGGCGGTCCCACCGCCTTCGACGGCTTCGGCTTCGACCACCGGGCGGCCTACTTCGCGGCGCTCGGCTACGCCGTCGTCCGCCCGAACTACCGCGGCTCCGACGGCTTCGGTCGGGCGTTCCGGATGGCGAACGACGGCGACTGGGGCGGCGGCGACCTCGACGACGTAATCCGGGCCGCGGACGCGACGGCGGTGCGGTACGACGCCGTCGACGCCGACCGCGTCGGGATCTTCGGCGGCTCCGGCGGCGGGCTGATGACCGTGAACGCGCTCGGCACCAGCGACCGGTTCCGCGCCGGCGCCGCCTTCTACGGCGTGTACGACTACGAGTCGTTCGTCGACGACACGGACGACGTGGGGTGGCAGCTCCTGAAGCGGGAGCTCGGCGACTTCGTGGACGACCTCGACGCCTACCGCGACGCGAGCCCGATCCGGACGGTGCCCGATATCGACGACCCGCTCATGGTGCTCCACGGCGAGGAGGACGCCCGGGTGCCGATCAGCCAGTCGGAGCAGCTCGTCGCCGAGCTGGAGGCGCACGGCGTCCGCCACGAGCTCCGCCGGTACGACGGCGAGCCGCACGGCTTCGGGAAGCTGGAAGACGTCGTCGACGCGTACACGCGGGTCGCGGACCTGTTCGCGAAGTACCTGCGGGAGCTCCCCGACGACGGGGGCAGTCGGCCGTACGAGCCGCCGGAGTAACTGGCGGGGCGGCGTCCTCCGATTCGTCAGGTCGCCTCCCTCAGTCCGCCGCGCTCGGCGTTCCCAGGTACTTCTCGTTGAGCTCGTACTCGCCCTCGTCGTTCTCGATCAGGTACTCGCCGTAGTAGGGAACGCGGTTCTCGACGACCGCCTCGAACGTCTCGGCGATCTCCGCGCGGGTCATCTCCCCCATCGACCGGAGGTCGTCGTTGCGGTTGAGACACCCCTTCAGGTACCCCTCGTGGGTGACGCGGACGCGGCCGCAGTTCGCGCAGAACGACTCGTTCTCGACGGGGTCGACGATCTCGACCATGCCGCCGCCCTCGCCCTCGGCGTCCTCGCCGACGAAGTAGCGCTTGCGGTCGTGCATCTCGCGGTGTTCGACCCGGTCGGCCTCCTCCGCCAGCCAGTCGTGGACGCGCCCGATGTCGATGTTCCACTCCGGCTTCCCGGTGAGCTCCGGCATGTACTCGATGAGCTGGAGCTGGAGCCCCTCGTTCTCCGCGACGTGCTCGACCATCTCCTCCACGTAGCCCGCCGTGTGGGTGAACACGACCATGTTGAGCTTCACGGGGTCGAGCCCGGCGTCGACGGCGGCCTTCACGCCCTCCAGCACCCGCTCGTAGGCGCCCGACTTCGTCACCTCCGCGAAGTCGTCCGGGTCGAGCGCGTCCTGCGAGACGTTCACCCTGTCGAGCCCGGCCGCCTTCAGGTCCTCGGCGCGTCCGGGGAGGAACGTCCCGTTGGTCGTCATCGACACCTCCATCGAGTCGGGCGTGCGCTCGACGATCTCCTCTAAGTCCTGCCGAAGCATCGGCTCGCCGCCCGTGAGCTTCACCGAGTCGACGCCGTACCCCTCGACGACCTCCAGGAAGCGGACCACGTCGTCGGCGCTCATCTCCTCGTCGCTCGGCTCCATCGGCCCCCGCGTGTCGCCTAACCCCTCGTTGTGACAGTAGACGCAGTCGAAGTTACACCGGTCGGTCAGCGAGATCCGCACGCCCGTCACCTCCCGTCCGAAGTCGTCCGCGAGTGGGCCGGCCATGCCCGAACGGAGCGGGTGTGATCGCTTAAACATCGGGGTCGATCGTGACGTCGCGTAACTCTCCTCGGTTACGCCGGCCACGAGTCGGCTTGCGCCCCGACGGCCCGGCCGCTCAGACCTCGACGCGGAGCCCGTCGCTCGCGACCTCGACGTCGCCCTCGAATCCCGCCTCGCGGACGCTCCGGGCCATCTCCAGCTCGCGGCCGCCCGTGTGCGGGTAGAGGTGCGACAGGAGGAGCGTATCGACGTCGACGCCCGCGAGCGACGCGCCCAGCTCCGTGGGGGTCGGGTGGTTCGACACGTCGGTGCCGTCCGGGAACGAGCAGTCGTGGACGAGCAGGTCGCTCCCGTCGGCGAACGACGCCATCCCCGCGAACGCCTCCGTGTCGCCCGAGAGCGTGACCGGGCCGTCCGCGGGGTCGGCGTCCGCGCTCGGCGGCGAGAACCGGTACGCAAGCCCCTCCATCGAGTGGCGGGTCTCCCGGGCGGCGACGCCGAACCCGGCCGCCGCGAACGGGCGCGCCGCAGACACCTCCCGGACCGCCAGGTCGACCCGGCCGTCGAGGTACGCGTGCACGTCGAGGAGGCCGTCGACGAGCGACTTGGTCCCTGCCGGACCGATCACCTCCAGGTGCTCCGCCCCCGCCAGCCACCGCGCCTTCAACAGGGGTAACAGCGCCGCGACGTGGTCGAGGTGGTGATGCGTGAGGAGGACGGTAGAGACGCCCTCGTAGCCGGTCTCGGTGCCGGCGAGTCGGTGGAGGACGCCCTCGCCGCAGTCGACGAGCAGGGACCGGTCGCCCTCGGCGAGGAGGTATCCCGCCTGCGCGCGCTCCGGCACCGGCATCGCGCTGCCGGAGCCGAGGACGGTGAGCTCCACGGTCACTTGATCAGGAACACGGGGACGGTCGCGTCGTCGGCGACGCGGTCGGAGACGCTGCCGAGCGACCGGATTCGCTCGCGCGGCGACTTCCCCTCCGGGCTCATCACGATCACGTCGATCCCGTTCTCGTCGGCGTAGGAGACGATCTCCGTGTCGGGCGTCCCCCGGACGACGCGCGTCTCGACGGCGAGTCCCGCCTCCTCCGCGCGCTCGGCGACCGCGGCGACCGCCGCCTCACCCTGCGCCTCCAGGTCCTCGACGATCTCGTCGTGGAGGTCGCCGGAGTTCGCGGTCGCGATCCGTCGGTCGACGACGTACAGCGCGTGTACCGTCGCGTCGTGGTCGGTCGCCAGCCGGATCGCGTGGTCGAGCGCGCGGTCGACGGCCTCGCTCCCGTCGGTCGGCACAAGAATCTCGTCGTACATATGCGACGGTTCGACCGCGGAGCCCATAACGGTGGGGCCTCGCGCTCGGGAACCGGGAACGCGGTCGCCGGTCGCGCGAGCGACACCCGCGCTCACGCCTTACTCCGCGCAGCGCTCACGCCTCACTCCGCGCAGCGCTCACGCCTCACTCCGCGCAGCGCTCACGCCTCACTCCGCGCGCCACTCGCCGCCGAGCTCGTGGCGCCGCATCGACGTCGCCTCGCCGTCGCGGAACACGCTCACGCGCCCCGTCTCCTCGCTGAGCGTCACCGTCGCCACGACCTCGGGGCGGACCGAGGTCTCTATCGCGCTCATGTGACGCGAGCCCATCCACGACTCGTAGTCCACGTCGTCGACGAGGTCGGACTCGCCGCTCCGGGTGCCCAGGTCTCGGAACCGCACCATCTGCGCCTCGATCTCGCCGTCGACCGCGACGACGACCCCGCCGTCCTGCTCCACGCTCACCGTCCCGGCGGCGTCGACGAACGCGTCCTCGTCGAAGACCGTCGCACAGCTCTGTCGGGGCCACCGGTTGTCGCCCATCGAGTCGGCGTACGCGCCGTAGTCGCGGTCGGCGACGACGGCGAAGTACAGTCCCGGGCCCTTGACGCGCGGCTCCTCCCACCCGTCGAACTCGACGCTGACGTGCTCGGCGCAGTACGTCAGTCGGTCGACGACCTCTCGGACGCGCTCGTGGGCGCCGTACTCGATCGCCAGCCGACTCATTCCGCCGCCCCACCGTGCCGTCCGCAACTCTCCTGAACGCTCATATCTCCGAGACGAGACGGGCGTATATAAGGTGCATCGAGTCGGGTCGGGGGCCCTCCCGTCCTCGGGCTGACCGGATCACCCCCACGGCGCGAACAGCCGTGCGTCGAATCGGTCCGCTCGAAGGAGTCCGACGCCGAACGCGGCCGCGACGGCGACCGACAGGAGGTTCCCATACCACAGGTTGATCCCGCCCCAGAGGATCACGAAGCTCACCATGTCGTCGAGCATGAACTCGCAGTCGCGCAGGCGGTCGCGGAGCGTCGTTCCCGCGAACGCACGGTCGAGCGTGACGACCGCGACGGTCGCCGAGACCACCCAGCCGGCGTAGTTCGAGAGCGGGACGCCGTAGAAGGCTCCGCCGCCGAAGCTCCAGAAGCCGAGCGCGACCGCGCCGGGGTCGAGCACCACGTCCATCGCCACGACCGCGGCGATCACCGCGAGCAGCCGGACCCACCCGTTCGACGCCCGCGGACCGAGAAGCAGGAGACACAGCAGGTACGCGTTGGCGACGAGCGGGATGAAAAAGACCGGGAGCGCGAGCGGTACGCCCCCGACCATCGGCCCGAGGCTCACGGTGTACTCGAAGCTGCCGTACGGCCACCCCGTGGCGACGCCGACGAGTTCGATCGCGTAGGTGTACGCGATCAGGACGCCGACCCACCCGAGCGCGCGGCGGTCGACCGCGGGCAACACCCCGACGACGAGCGGCGAGCGCATCACCAGCACGCCGAACAGCACGAACCAGGGGTTAAAGGCGAGCGGCTCCGGCACCCACCCCTCCGCGCTGCCGACGAGCGCGACCGCGCCGACGAGGGGGAACAGCACCGCGATCGTAAAGCGGTTCTCCCGCACCGTCCGGTCGAGAAGCGCCTCCGCCCCGCGGCGCGTGTCGGGGAGGCGCGCGCGGAGGGCGCTCGTGCCGGCGGGACCCGACTCGGCGGCTCCGCCCTCGTCGCTCACGCGAGCGCCTCCGTGACCGGATAAATGCGCCACAGCCCGCCCATCGCCAGCAGGGTGCCGACGGCGGTGTTCAGCGCCGGGAACCACCAGTACGCGCGGTCGACGGCGACCGACGACGCGGCGACCCACGCGACGAAGACCGGGTACACGCCGAGTAACGCGCCGAGCCGGAGGTCCACCGCGGCGAACGCGACCGCGGCGGCGACCCAGCACGCGAGACAGTAGCCGTACGTCCGCCCCTCGCCGAGCAGCGTCGCCGTCGTTCGGATCCCGGCGGCCCGGTCGGGCTCGATGTCCGGGATCGCGGAGAACGTGTGCATCCCCATCGTCCAGAGCCACGCGCCCGCGAGCGCCGCGAGCGGCGGGTGGCTCCCCGCGACCGCGGCGTACGCGGCCGCGCCCGGGAGGACGTAGAGGCCGTTCGAGGCGGAGTCGAGGAACGGGGTGGTCTTGAACCGCACCGGCGGGGCGCTGTAGCCGACCGACAGCAGGAGGAAGCCGGCGAGGTACGGCCACGCGACCCGCGGCGCGACCGCGAACGTGCCGACTCCCGCGACGCCCGACGCCAGCACCGCGACGGCGACGAGGCGACTCCCCCGCCAGCGCGCCTCGCGGGCCTCCTTCTTCGGGTTCAGCTCGTCGATGTCGGCGTCGAACGCGTCGTTGACGCCGTAGAGGAAGACGTTCGCGGGCACGAGGAAGTACGCCGCCAGCGCGACCGTGACGGGCGTGAACAGGCCACTCACGTCGCTGATCCCGTAGGTGACGCCGACCGCGACGGGACCCGCGAGGTACAGCCAGAAGCGCGGCCGCGACAGCACCAGCAGGTACCGGAGGTCGCCGGCGATCGACCGTCGGTCGGCGTTGGTCGCTGTGTCGGTCACGGCTCCGCTCACGCCGTCTTCGAGACCGCCTCGGCCGTTATCTGTCCGCTGATGAGACACATCGGGACGCCGATGCCGGGGGTCGTCGTTGACCCCGTGAAGTAGAGCCCGTCGACCGCGTCTGACGCGTGCGACGGTCGGAGCAGCGAGGTCTGCCGCAGCGTGTGCGCCAGCCCGAGCGCGCTCCCCCGGTAGCTGTTGTACCGGTCGGCGAAGTCGTCGACGCAGAACGTCTCCTCGAAGACGATCCGGTCGCGAAGCTCCGTACCGGTGTTCTCGGCCACGTCGTCCAACACGAGGTCGCGGTACTTCTCGCGCATCTCCGGGGTGTCCTCCAGTCCGGGCGCGATGGGGACCAGCGCGAAGAGGTTGCTGTGGCCCTCGGGCGCCACCGTGTCGTCGGTCTTCGAGGGGACACAGAGGTAGTAGGCCGGGTCGTCGGGCCACGACGGGTCGTCGAAGATCTGCGCGAAGTGGGGGTCCCAGTCGGTCGGCAACACCAGCGTGTGGTGTTCGAGGTTGGGCACGTCGCCCTCGACGCCGAGGTACAGCAGGAACGCCGAGGGGGCGTACGTCCGCGACTCCCAGTACGCCTCCGCGTACTGTCGCTTGCGCGGCGGGAGCAGCTCCTGTTCGGTGTGCGCGTAGTCGGCGTCGGAGACGACCAGGTCGGAGAGGTAGCGCTCGCCGGCCGCGGTGTCGACGGCGAACCCGCCGCGACGCCCCTCGATGGCCGTCACCTCGGCGTCGGTGACGTATTCCACGCCGAGGTCGGCACCGAGTTCGGCGATCCCGTCGACGACCGCGCCGATCCCGCCCGCGGGGTAGTAGACGCCCATGTTGTAGTCCACGTGGCTCATCAGGTTGTACAGCGCCGGGGTGTTGTGCGGGGAGCCGCCGAGGAAGACGAGGGTGTACTGCATCAGCTGCTGGAGCTTCGGGTGGTCGAAGTACCCCTCGACGTGTCCCTGCATCTTGCCGAGCAGCGAGAGCCCCCACGAGTACCGCAGCACGTCCCTGTCGACGTAGTCGCGGAGCCGCGGGCGGTCCTCGTACACGAAGTGCTCCATCCCGATCTCGTAGGTGCGCTCCGACTCCTCCAGATACGCCTCGAACGCCTCGCCCGCGCCGGGCTCGTACTCCTCGAACAGCGCCCTGTTGTCCTCGCGGTCCGGAAGCACGTCGACCGCGTCGCCGTCCTTCCAGAACACGCGGTAGTGGGGGTCGAGCCGCTCGAGCTCGTAGAACTCCTCGGGCGACCGCCCGAAGTGGCCGAAGAAGCGCTCGAACACGTCCGGCATCAGGTACCACGAGGGACCCATGTCGAACCGGAACCCGTCGGCCTCCAGCCGGCTCGCGCGCCCGCCGAGCTGCTCGTTCTTCTCTAAGAGGGTCACGTCCGCGCCGGCGTCGGCGAGGTAACAGGCGGTCGAGAGGCCGCCGAAGCCGCCGCCGATCACGACGACCGACTCGCCGGCCACGTCGTCGATGTCCGGGGCCACGTCCATGGTAGATCGTAGGACAGGAGGCGGTATAAATACCGGCCAGACGCGGCGGGGAGGCGCCGACGCGAGCCGCGGGCGCCCACCCGTCAGACACGTCGAGTGGGTACGCCTAAGTCGGGGACGCGCCTACCGGTACCCACATGGAACCGACGGTCGCGATCACCGGCGCAACGAGCGGGATCGGGCGGGCTGTGGCCGAGGCGTTCGTCGACGAGGGGGCGTTCGTCGCCGTCTCCGGCCGCGACGGCGACGCCGTCGATCGCGCCGTCGCGGAGCTGAACGGGGGATCGGAGTCGGCGGCCGCCGGCGACGACGAGGGCGCCTCTGACGCCGAGGAGGCCTCTGACGCCGAGAGCGATCTCGGCGGCGTCGCGTGGGGGGCTCGCGTCGACGTCCGCGACGAGTTCGACCTCGAACGCTTCTTCCAGCGGGTCGACCGCGAGGCGGGCCCGATCGACGTCGTGATCGCGAACGCCGCGGTGTTCCACGGCGCGCCGGGCGAGAGCCCGACCGACGACCTCTCGTACGCCGACTACGACGACACGATGCGCACCAACGCCCGCGGCGCGTTCGCGACGATCCGCGAGGCGGTCCCGCACCTCGCGGACGACGCGCGAGTGCTCGTCCCCTCCGGCGCGGTCGCCCACGAGTCGAGGCCCGGCATGGGCGCGTACGCGGTCTCGAAGGCCGCGGCCGAGGCGGTCGCCCGCGGGTTCGCGGCCGACATCGACGCGGCGGTCGGCGTCGTCGACCCGGGGCTCGTCGCCACCGACCTCACCGGGAAGGAGCGCGCCAGGGACCCGAAGAGCGTCGCGCCGCTGTTCGTCTGGGCGGCCACCGAGGCGCCCGCCGCAGACCTGAACGGCGAGCGGGTGGGTCTGCGGGAGTGGAAGTCGGCGACGCGATAGGACTCGAACGAGTGTGGCTCAACTGCGAAGGCCGTCAAACCCCCGGCCGCTCGGCTGTACTCGTCTGACTGAAGCTCGACAGCGAACACCTCCAAAGCCCCAGTCGCGAGGACGGCGCACGCTCGCTGCGCGCCTCACTCGGTCGCTTACGCTCTCTCGTTACGGTGCTTGCGTCGCCTGCGCTGTCCTCGCGACTGCCCCTTTGAGTCCCACCCCGACCGCACCGCAACCGCACCTCACACCTCCCCGGCCTCGTCGCTCCCTTCGGTCGCGACTCCAACGAGGGACCTCCGGTCCCTCTGGCAGCCGGCGCGTAGCGCCGGCGACCTCGCACGCGCTGACTCGCGGCCGTCAGGAGCGGCCGCTCGCAGGCGCGCGCCGACCGCCTCGTTAATTCATAAGCGATTGCGTCTTCGCTTATCGGTATTTAACTATCACATCGCTGACCTCGCGGCCTGGGCACCGAGAACTATACTCCGGTCGGCCGAACGGGGCGTATGGCACTCGCGGACCCCGACCTCTCGGGCTCGACGGCGTTCATCACCGGGACGACCCGCGGCATCGGCAAACAGATCGCGCTCGCGCTCGCCGACCACGGCTGTGACGTCGTCTCGACGGGGAAGACGACCGACGACGACGACTCGGAGCTCGAGGGATCGATCGAGCAGACGGCCCGAGAGGTGCGCGACCGCGGGGCCGAGGCGCTCGCGCTCGAACTCGACCTCCGCGACGAGGCCCGCGTCGAGACGGTCGTCGAGGAAGCCATCGATCACTTCGGCGAGGTCGACGTCGTGATCAACAACGCGAGCGCCATCCAGCTGGCGAACGTCGCCGACCTGCCCGCCGACCGGTTCGACCTCCTGACCGAGGTGAACGTCCGCGGGACCCACCTCGTCGCGCACGCGTTCGCCGACCACCTCGCGGGGCTCGACGGGGCGTGGCTGCTGTCGAACTCGCCGCCGGTGGTGACCGACCGCTCGCCGGGGAAGGCGCCGTACGCGTGGTCGAAGCTCGGGATGTCGTACATCACGCTCTCGCTCGCCGAGGAGCTGGCCGGCGACGACGTCGGCTGTAACACGTTCTGGCCGGTGACGACGGTCGACACCCGCGCGACCCGCTACTTCGGGCTCGGGACCGAGGACGACTGGCGCACCCCGGAGGTCGTCTCCGACGCGGTGCTCGAGATCCTCGCGCGGGACCCGTCGGCGTGTACGGGCAACAGCTTCTACGACGAGGCCCTGCTTCGCGAGGCGGGAGTCACCGACTTCTCGGCGTACAACCTCACCGACGGCGACCCGGCGCCGATGTCGGCGCGCCTCTTCGACCCGGAGTTCGAACGCGAGGGCGACGCGTCGGCGAAGTGAGACGCTCGCCCCGACGCGGCTACTCGTCGTCGGCGACCGACTCCAGCACCTCGACGCTGCCGGTGAGCTGTCGGTGGACGTACGGCATGTCGATGCCCGCCTCGTCGAACGCCTCCTTCACCGCGGTGACGTACTCCGAGCGCACCCGGACGAAGTCGCCGCGGTCGGGGTCCGCGATCCACCAGCGCGACTGGAGCCCGACGGCGGAGTCGCCGAGCTCGACGAGGCGGACCGAGACGCCCGGGTCGTCGAGGATCTCCTCGTGGGCCTCCGCCCTCTCGACGATGATGTCGGTCGCCTGCGCGATGTCGTCGTCGTAGCCGATCCCGAAGACGAACTTCTGGCGGAGCGTGTCGTAGGCGACCGGATTGGTGACCGCGTTGTTCGCGAGGTCGCCGTTCGGCACCGTGACCCGCTCGTTGTCGAACGTCCGGACCCGCGAGACGCGCAGGTCGATGTCCTCGACGCGCCCGGCGTTCCCGTCCCACTCGATCCAGTCGCCGACCTCGAACGGCTTGTCCTTCAGGATGAACACGCCGGCGACGAAGTTGCCGAGCAGGTCCTGGGCGGCGAAGCCGACGGCGAGCGCGACCGCGCCGCCGAAGACGGCGAACGCCGAGAGGAACGCGCCGTAGCCGGCGACGGTGAACCCGATCGCGATCGCCGCGACCCACGCGACCGCGTTGGCGACGCTCGTCGCGAGACTCTGGACCGCCCCGTCGAATCCCCGCGAGACGAGGAGCCGGCGCACGCCCGGAACGAACGCGTACTTCCCGAACAGCAACACGACGAGGAATCCGAGGAGGAACCCGGCCGCCGCCGTCGCGATGCCGGCGACGTCGACCGCGTTCGTGATCGCGTCCAGCTGTAAGAGGTGCATCACCCGCACATTGGGAAGGGTATTTAAAGAAGCTACTGACGGCGCAGTTGTTTACCGACGCCCCCGTCCGTCGCGGTCAGTCGCCGCGGGCGGGCGACGGTCGGCCCTCGGTCAGTCGCCGCGGACCGCGAGCGGTCCCTCGCCTCGGGCGACCCCGCGGAGTCGCCGCCCGTGAACGTCGTCCGCGCGGATCCGATCGCGGACCGCCGGCGGGAGCCACGCCTCGCGGTTCGTCGGCGCGGGTGCCGGATCGACGCTCGCAGGCCGCAGGTCGTCCGGGAGGAACCGCGCGTAGGTCGGCAGTCGCTCGCGGAGGGCCATCCCGCCGGCGTCGGCGACCGCCCGGAGGCCGTCGAGGTCGGGCCACGCGTAGTCGGGGTTGATGTAGTCGTCCGTCACCGGCGAGACGCCGCCGAGGTCGTCGACTCCGCAGTCGACGAGGTCGGCCGCGGGCGAGAGGTTCGGCGGGACCTGCACGGAGACCTCCGGCGGGAGCGCGGCCCGGGCCATCGCGACGACCCGGCGCATCGTCTCGAGGTCCGGCTTCGCGAAGTCCGACCGCTCGTTCGGAACGACGTTCTGTACGATCACCTCCTGGACGTGACCGTGTCGCTCGTGTAACTCGCGGACCGCGAGCAGGCTCTCCGCGCGGTCGCGCCACCCCTCGCCGATGCCGACCAGGATTCCGGTGGTGAAGGGGACGCCCCGCCGGCCGGCCGCCCTGATGGTGTTGAGCCGCTGCCCGGGGGTCTTCCGGCGTCCTCCGTTGTGGGCGTCGACGTCGGCCGTCGTCTCCAGCATGACGCCCATCGAGGCGTTCACCTCGCGGAGGTCCGCGAACTGCGACCCGGTGAGGTCGCCCGGGTTCGAGTGGGGGAGCAGCCCCTCTTCCAAGGCGATCTCGCAGGCCCGGTACAGGTAGTCGTGGACCGAGTCGAATCCCCACTCGGCGAGCCGCGCGTGGACCTCCGCGTACCGGTCGTCGGGGTCGTCGCCGAAGGTGAAAAGCGCCTCCGTGCAGCCGGCGTCGGCGCCGACGCGACAGCGCTCGCGGACCTCCGCGGGCGAGAGCAGGGAGGCCTCTCCGGGGACGTCGTAGTAGGTGCAGTACGTACAGGTGTACCGGCAGGCCGTGGTGAGCGGCACGAAGACGTTGCGCGCGAACGTGAGTCGCTCGGCGGGCTCGACGTCCGCGGGGGTGACCGACAGCAGCCGCTCGACGCGCTCGGCGTCGACCGACAGGTCGATCCCGTACTCCTCGGCCGCCGTGAACACGTCCGCCCCTCACGCTCGGACCTCAAAAAGGATCGCGGTCGCGGATCCGAGCGGGGTCGCGGTCCGGCCGCTGACCTGACCGCGTCACTCTCGCTCGACCCCCACCCGTCCGTCCGTCGTGTCGAGCGTGAACCCGGCGTCGCGGAGCCAGCGCGCCGCTCTCCCCCCGTCGCCCTCACCGCCCTCACCGGCCGCGCCGTCCGCCTCGGCGTGGATCAGAACCTCCGCGCGGTCCGCCGGCTCGTCCACGTCGGTCGCGAGCCGATGGGAGTCGACGACCGCGACGGTCGCGCCGATCCCCGCCGCGATCCGTCGGTGGTCGAGGTAGGAGGCGCCGTGGTAGTCGACCCGGAACGCCGGGTGCCCGGCGACGACGGCGTTCGTGCCGCCGCCGCGGCCCGGCGCGACGGCGACGTCGGCCTCGCGTCCGGCCGCGAACAGCTCTCCGAGCGCCTCGGGGGTCGCGAGCGCGAGGTCCGCCATCACCACCGCGACGGGGTCCGGGTCCTCCGCCGGCTCGTCGAACCGCGCGTCGAGCGCCGCGTTGACGGCGGTCGTCAGGGGACGGTCGTCGACGTCGACCGGACAGCCGAGGGGGGCGTCGACGGGACTCGTCGCGAGCACTCGCGGGTCGCCGTCGGCGGCCGCGACCGCGTCCAGGACGTCGCGGAGCATCGTCCGCGCGAACCGGACGCGCTCCTCGGCGTCGAGGACATCGGAGAGCCGCGACTTCGGGCGGTCGGTCGAGAACGGGACGAGGACCTCCATCTGGAGGGTCGCCCTAGAACAGGGATTCCAGCTCGTCGCTGTCGTCGCTGACGAGCTCGTCGAGGTTCTCCTCGCTCTCCTCGCGGATCTCGTCCAAGTTGTCCTGCGCCTCGATGGCGACCTGCTGGAGCTCCTTGATCCGCGGGACGTTGGTGACGCCCGCCAGCAGGATCACGGTCGCGACGAAGCCGGCGCCGCGGTACGGGTAGTCCCCGCCCCGGACCTCCATCGAGCCGGTCTGCTCTTCGAGCCACTTGCGGCCGCGCTCGATGCCCTTCCGGTTGAGGTACTCCGGCGGTCCGGCGAGCACGAGCAGCGCGCGCTCCGCGCCCTCGATCTCACAGGGGAGGGTGAGCCGGCCGAGCGCCGCCTTGCGCACGAGGCTGGTGATGCGGTTCGTCGTGTGTGCGCTGTCGAGCTCGTCGCCGCCCTCGTCGTTTCGGAGCCGAGAGAGCAGCCCGCCCGAGGTGCGCTCCTCGACCTCCTCCTCCGCGTAGCCGACGGTGGAGACGCCGCCGCCGGAGAGCGTGTTGATGATCTCCGAGGAGTCGACGACGCTCTCGGCGACCTCCTGCCCCTGCTGGATCTCGCCGGCGCCGAAGAGGATGCCGAACCGCCGGACGATCTCCTCGTTGATCTCGGCGTAGCCGCCCTGGACGGACTCGCCGGTCTTCCGCCAGGCGTCGTTGTCGAACACCATCAGGTTGTCCACCTCGCGGACGAACGTCTGGAACGAGCGGGCCGCGTTGAGGGTGTAGATGCCGCCCTCGTCGCTGCCCGGCAGGATCCCCAGCCCGTAGACGGGCTCGGTGTAGATCCGCTTGAGGTGCTTCGCGAGCACCGGCGCGCCGCCGGAGCCGGTGCCGCCGCCCAGCCCGGCGACGACGAGGAACGCGTCGACCTCGTGGACCGGGATCGAGTCGATGGCGCCCTGCACCTCGTCGATGTCCTCCTCGGCGATCTCCGCGCCGAGCTCGTTGTCCGCGCCGACGCCGTGTCCCTTCACCCGGGACTGCCCGATGAGCACGCGCTGGTCCTCGGTGACGTGTTCGAGGCCCATGAGATCGGCCTTGGCCGTGTTCACGGCCGCGGCCGCGCGGACGATCTCCGAGCCCGTCCGCTTGTCGTACTCCAGGAACTTGTCGACGACTTTTCCCCCCGCCTGTCCGAATCCGATCATTGCAAGTTTCATCGTGTGCTCCCTCCGCCTTTGAAATGAACAGAACGCGA
The DNA here is from genome assembly GCF_034497445.1 of Halorubrum sp. AD140. Lineage (NCBI taxonomy): Archaea > Methanobacteriati > Methanobacteriota > Halobacteria > Halobacteriales > Haloferacaceae > Halorubrum > Halorubrum sp. AD140. The sequence goes on along the minus strand of NZ_JAXRUU010000001.1, from coordinate 80,066 downwards.
TCGCGTATTTAAGCCTTCGGTTGCCGTTACCATCGCTGATATTCAACTGCGTGACACGAACGAGAGCCGTCGGACCGGCCGGCTCGGTCGTCCCCGCTGTCGGCATGCGGGCGCCTCCGCCGTGTCACCGGTTCGTCCTGTCGTATCAGTGATTCGTTCGCGGACGCCGCGGTCATTCGACACCGAGATACGCCGCGAGCGTGGTCAGTTCGCCGGGGTCGACGCCGAACGCGTCGACGTCGTTGTCGTCCGTCGTGTTGTCGAACTTCAGCGACCGGTACTGGTCGGCGCCCATCGGAAAGCCGGGCACGGCGCCGAGCACCGACAGGCCGACCTTGGCGAGCGGCATCGGCAGCGGGACGATCCGCACGTCCGCGCCTTCGGCCTCGTACACCAGATCAGTCACCTGTCGAAGCGTCAGCGTCTCCGGTCCGCCGATCTCGTAGGTCTCGCCGACGTGGTCGTCGCCCGCTACCGCGGCCACCAGCATCGGGACGAAGTCCCCGACGTGGATCGGCTGGAACCGCGTCTTCCCGCCCCCCGGTAACGGGTACAGCGGCAGGCCGGGCGCAAACATCCCCTTCAGCCGCTTGGTGAAGGGGACGAACTCGCCGCCCTCCCCGAAGACGACGGAGGGGCGGAATATCGTCCAGTCGAGGTCGCTCTCGCGGACGACCTCCTCGGCCTCGCCTTTGGCGCGGATGTACGCTGTGTCGCCGTCGGGGTCGGCGCCGAGCGCGCTCAACTGGACGAATCGGTCGACGCCGCCCGCCTCGGCCGCCTGAACGAGGTTCGCCGTCCCGACGCGATGGACGCGGTCGTGCATCACGTTGCCGCCCTTCGGCTCGAACAGCGGCGAGAGCGCGACCAGATTCACCACCGCGTCCTGTCCTGCGACCTCCTCGGCGATCGAGTCGTAGTGCCTGACGTCGCCGCCGACGACCTCGGCCCCCTCGACCGTGTCCCCTCCCGACCGGGAGAGCGCGGTCACGTCGTGGCCCCCCTCGGCGAGCGCGCGACAGAGGTGCGACCCGATGAACCCGGTCCCGCCGGCTACCAACACCTTCATGGGCGGATCGAAGGACGGAACCCCCGTAAACCTACCGCGGTCGTCCGACCCCGCGACGACGGACGTCCGGCGCGTCCCGGTTTCAGTCGTCGTCGGTGTCTGGGACCGTCAACACCGGCACCGGGGAGGTCCGGACGGTTCGCTCGGCGACGCTCCCGAGCAGGTAGCGCTCGACGCCGGTTCGCCCCTGCGTGCCCATCGCCACGAGGTCGACGTCGTGGTCCTCGACGTACGTCCGGATCCCGCGGGCGGGCGACGACCCGACCTCGACGTGCTCGACCACCTCCACGCCCGCCTCCTCGGCGACGGCGGCGGCCTCCGCGACCGTCTCCTCGGCCGCCTCGACGAGCGCGTCCGTTCCCGAGTACGCCTCGATCCCGACGCTGCCGAGGTCGACGACGGAGAGCACGTGGAGCGTCGCGTCGGCTCGGGCGGCGATCTCGACGCCCCGCCGCAGCGCCGCGGTCGCACGTTCGCTCCCGTCCGTCGGCACGAGGACGTTCCGATACGGGTACCGCGCCGGCCCGTCGTCGGGTCGGAGGCTGAGCACCGGAACGGTCGCCTCTCGGACGACGCGCTCGGTCGTGCTCCCGAGGAGGAGTCGGTCGAGCCCGCTCCGCCCGCGCGTCGGCATCGCGATCAGGTCCACGCCCTTCTCGTCGACGTACGCCGAGATCGTCTCGGCGACGCCGCCCTGGAGCACCGCGGTGACCGTCTCGACGCCGCGGTCCGCGGCGCGCTCGGCGACCGCCTCGACCGCCTCCTCTCCCTCCTGTTCGAGCACGTCGACGACGTCGCGGCCGATCCGCGTGACGCTGTCGTGAGTCGTGTCGGCGACGTAGAGGACGTGGACCGTCGCTCCGTGGTCCGCCGCGAGGTCGAGCACGTGGTCGAGCGTCGCGTCCGTCCCGTCGCCGCCGTCGGTCGGAAACAGAATTCGGTCGAACATACGCGTACCCTCGCGGGGAACCGACAAAAAACGCCCGCGCCGTCCCGTCCCGTCGGAACGCCGGACATCAGCGACGGAGCGTCACCGCGCCGCCCGGGGATGTGACGCGCTCCTAGACGGGGCCGCCGCCCGCGTCGCCGTCCGCGCCGTCCGCGTCGTCGAGTCGGTCGATCCGGACCGTCGAGATCCGGGCGCCGTCGACGGCCGTCACCTCGAAGCGGTGGCCGCCCGCCTCGGCGACGTCGCCCACCTCCGGCGTGCGGCCGATCCGATCCAGCACGAGTCCGCCGAGCGTGTCGTACCCGTTGCCCTCGAGGTCGGTGCCGAGGGCGTCGTTGACGACCGAGAGGGCGACGGAGCCGTCGGAGACGTGGACGCCGTCCTCGCCCGCCCGGATCGTGTGCTCCCCATGGTCGGCGTCGAACTCGTCGCGGAGGTCGCCGACGAGCGCCTCGACGACGTCCTCGACGGTGGCGAGCCCCTCGAAGGCGCCCCACTCGTCGACGACGGCCGCCATCTGCTGGCGGTCCTCGCGGAACTGGACGAGCAGGTCGCCGATGGTCGTCGTCTCGGGCACGATCAGCACATCGCGGGCGATCTCCTCGGCGGTCGCCGACTCGTCGCCGGCCGCTCCGGCGCGCAACACGTCTTTCACGTCGACGAAGCCCACCACGCGGTCGGCGTCCTCGTCGGTCACCACCGGGTACCGCGTGTGTCCCGCCTCCAGCACGGTCGCGCGGATCTCGGGGAGCGTCTGATCCGTCGCGAGCGTCACCACGTCCGGCCGCGGCACCATCACCTCGCGGACGACGGTGTCGTCGAGGTCGAACACGCCCTCGATCATGTCGACCTCGACGTCGGCGACGTGGCCGGCCTCGCCGGAGCGGGCGAGCACGCGCCGGATCTCGCGTTCGCCCATCGTCTCGTCGGTCTCCGAGGCCGGGGGGATCCCGATGGCGCGCGTGAAGGCGTTCGCGGCCCCGTTGAACACGACGATGCCGGGAGAGAACAGGTAGTAGGAGAGCTTCATCGGCGGGGCGAGCAGCAGCGACATCCGCTCGGCCTGCGCGATGGCGATCGTCTTCGGCGCCAGCTCGCCGAACACCACGTGGAGGAACGTGATGGCGCTGAACGCGATCGCGAACGCGACGAGGTGGACCGTGCTCTGCGGGAGCACCGTCCCGAGCGCCGGCTCGATGAGCGCGGCCACCGCGGGCTCGCCGATCCACCCGAGACCGAGCGAGGCGAGCGTGATCCCCAGTTGGGTCGCCGCGAGGTAGTCGTCGAGGTTGTCCATCACGTCCTGCAGCGCCCCCGAGCCGGCGCGGCCCTCCGCGGCGAGCTGCTCGACCGAGGTCGACCGGACCCGGACGAACGCGAACTCCGACGCGACGAAGAAGCCGTTCAGGACGACCAGCACGAGCGCGAGGGCCACCCGACCGACGGAGAGCGCGACGGCTACCATCGGTGCCTCCTCTTCGAGACGGGTCCGGGAGCGTCGCTTTCCATACCGGCGGTTCGCTCGCGCGCGACAAAAAGGGCCCGTCGGGGCTCGGCGAAACCCGGGCGCTTTATTCCCCGGCGCACCGGAGCGCGGACATGCTGATCACGCTGGAGGGGCTCGACGGGAGCGGGAAGACGACCGTCTGGGAGGCGCTCCACGACGTCTACCCCGAGGCGACGTTCACCCGCGAGCCCACCGACAGCTGGTACGGCGAGGCGGTGGCCCGGTCGATCGCGACCGACGACGCCGACCCGCTCGCGGAGCTGTTCTTATACACCGCGGACCACGCGGACCACCTCTCGAGGACGGTCGAGCCCGCGCTCGCCGACGGCGACCTCGTCGTCTCCGACCGCTACTCGGACTCGCGGTTCGCCTATCAGGCGGCGACGATCGCCGCGAGCGACGTCGACCTCGCCCGCCCGCTGGAGTACATCAAGGGAATTCACGCGGCGTTCTCGCGGCCGCCGGACGCGACGGTCTTCCTCGATCTCGACGCCTCGACCGCCGCCGAGCGGTCGGGTCGCACGAACAAGTTCGAGCGGGACGGCTACCTCGCGACGGTCCGCGACAACTACGAGCGGCTGATCGCCGCGGAGCCGGACCGCTTCGTCCGCGTCGACGCGACGCGGTCGCCGGAGGAGGTCATCGAGCGCGTCGAGGGGATCGTGGCCGAGCTGGTCGAGAGCGGGCCGTAGCCCGCGTTCACCCAGTGTCCGGCAGCTCGTACTCCTCCGGCGACGGCACGTACAGGTAGTCGATGGCCGCGCCGAGCACGAGTGGGAGGAACACGAGCAGTCCGAAGAGGACCGTCGGACCGCCCAGGACGACCCCGGAGCCGACGTTGAGCACACCGGTGAACACGAGCGTCGAGATCAGGAGCAGCATCGGCGTCAACACCAGCGTGTACACCACCGACCCCCACGACGTCGCGAGCCGCAGCCGGAAGAAGCGGGTCGTCACCCCGGCGACCAGGGTGTGAAACGCCACGAGGGCGAGGAGGCTGACGTACCCGATCAGCGCGATCATACCCGCCGTACGGGCTCCCGACATTTCCCCCTATCGCCCCGGCGCTCTCGGTGACCCCGGCGGGAACGCCGGTCCGTACGCGGGGTCCCCACGCGCCTCAAAACGTGCCGCCGCCCTGCTGGCGCGCCGCGGACAGCAGTCCGGCCACCGGGTCCGTGTACTCGTAGCCGGGGATCACGCCCTGCACGTACGTCCCCTCGACGAAGTCGATCAGCGCCCCGGCGTCGTCGACGCCGCGCCGCTCGTCGACGTCGGTCAGCTCGAACTCGACGACGATCTCGTCGTCGCCGATCGTGACGCGCGGGTCGAACGCGTGGTCGCCGCGGGTCACGCCGCCGACGTCGACGACGCGGAGCTCGAACGTCTCGGCCCACCCGTCCTCGACCACGTCGGCGACCTCGTCTGCGGCCGTCGCGGAGAGGGTCGGCACGCGGACGGTCACCACGAACCGGATGCGGCCCTCCGCGGTCGGTTCGGCGCGAACCTCGCCGTCGAAGGGGGTCGTCTCTGCGGTCCACGCGCCGTCGTCGTCCGCGGGTTCGAAGGAGCCGTGGTCCGCGAACGCGCGGCGGACCCGGTCAGGGAGCTCGGTCTCGCTCATACAGAGCGGGAGGCGCGGCGCGACCAAAAGCGCGTTGCGTCGGCCGCCCTCCGGACCGGGCCGGTCGTCACCGGTAGTGGCACGCGGAGCCGGAACTGGTGCGCCTTTGTACCTGGACCGGCGACGGACGGTATGGCAGAGCAGTTCCGCTCGACCGAGGCGCTGATCGACGCCCTCGCGGACGTCTCGTTCGACCGCCCGCCGGCGCTCGTCAGCAACGCCCACGTGACCGGGCTCGGCGTCGCCCGCGCGCTCGACGCTCACGACGTGCCCGTGATCGCGCTCGACCGCGCCGGCGACGGCGCGGGCGGAAGCGCCACCGCGGTCCGCCACGACGGGCTCGCACCGCCCTCGGACGCCGTCGACTTCGCCGGCGCGGTCACCTACCCCCTCGACGACCTCGAGGGGTTCCGCGCGGACGTGGAGGCGGTCGTCGACGCCGCGGGGACCGAGGCGGTCGCGTTCGGCTGCATGGACGAGTGGGCGCTGGCGTACGCCGAGGCCGACTCCGACGGCGTCCGGCTCCCCTTCGCCGGGATCGACGCGCTCGACGACGTGTTGAACAAGTCGGAGCTGTACGCGACCTGCGAGGCGCTCGGGGTGCCGTACCCGGAGACGTACCGGCTGGCGGAGACGGCCGCGGCCGCGACCGGGTCGCCGGACGCCGACGCGACGCTCGACGAGGCGGCCGAGGCGCTCGGATTCCCGCTGGTGGTGAAACCTGAGCTCAAGCGGGACTTCGAGGAGGCGTTCGGCACCAACGTGATCGAGGTCGCGGACCGCGGGGAGCTCGCGGACGTCGTGGCGGCCGCCCGCGAGGCCGGCACGGCGGTGATGGCCCAGAAACGCGTCGAGATCGCGACCGGACGCGACCACTCGCTCGCCTCGTACGTGCCCCCCTCCGGAACCGCCGACGCGCTCGCCGTCGTCGGCAACGCGGCGATGCGGTACCCCCGGCAGTTCGGCACCTCGTGTCTGGTCGAGACGGCCGACGAGCCCGCGATCGAAGCGCGGGCGCTGGCGGTGCTCGACGAGGCGGGCTACCACGGGATCAGCGAGGCGGAGTTCGTGTACGACGAGGCCCGCGAGGAGTTCCTCCTGCTCGACGTCAACACCAGGCCGTGGAAGTGGATCTCGCTGCCCGTCGCCGCGGGCGCGAACCTCCCGATGGCCGCCTACGCGGCCGTCACCGACGCGACGTACGAGTCGCCCGGCGTCGAGCCGGCCCGGTGGGTGTCCCTCCGCGACTACCTCTCGCTGCTCGCGGGCGACGACGCCGTCTGGGACCAGCTGTCGGCGGCCGACTGGCGGCGGCTTGTCTCGGGCGCGTTCGAGCGCGAGGGCGACCTGACGACCGGCGTCTACCGCCCCTCCGACCCCGGGCCGGCGGCGAAGCTGTTCGAGACTGCGTTCGTCGACCGCGACTACTACTGCTCCTGTTGAGCGAACGGCGACTGCGCGCGACAAACAGTTCGCGGGCGCGGCGCTACTCCTCGACGGTGACGCGCTCGATCTCGACCGTGTCACGGGGCTCGTCGCGCCGGCCGGTCGGCACGGAGCCGATCTCCTCGACGACGTCCATCCCGTCGATCACCTGTCCGAAGACGGCGTGTTTGCCGTCGAGGTGCGGGGTGGCGTCCAGCGTGATGAAGAACTGCGAGCCGTTGGTGTTCGGGCCGGAGTTCGCCATCGAGAGGATCCCGGGGCCGTCGTGGGTGAGGTCGTCGTGGAACTCGTCGTCGAACTGGTAGCCGGGGCCGCCGCGGCCGTTCTGCTGCGGGTCGCCGCCCTGGATCATGAACCCCTCGATGACGCGGTGGAAAACGTTCCCCTCGTACAGCGAGTCGCCTCGAACCTCGCCCGTCTCGGGGTCCTCCCACGTGTTGGTGTCGCGAGCGGGGTCGGCGTCCGCGGCGGGGTCGTGACGCGCCAGCCCGAGGAAGTTCTCCACCGTCTTCGGGGCGCGGTCGGCGAAGAGCTCGACGACGACGTCGCCGTGGTTGGTGTGAAGCGTCACCTGCGGATTGTCGGGGTCGGAAACCTCTCGTGCCATGTCCCCCCGGAGGAGCGCGCGCCGGAAAACCCTACCCATGTGCGCCGTCCCCAGGTGCCGGATGCCGGCGGCACTGGAGGGGGTTGAGGACGGCGCGAGGGCGATCCGGCGTGCGCCGTCGGGCGCGAACGTCGGCCTTATGGGGGGACGCCGCCGAGCCGTGGCCATGAGTTCGACTCCGGTCCTGACCGTCGCCGCGCTCGTCGTCGGGGTGACGGTCGGCGCGCTGTTCGCGTTCCTCCGCGTCCCGATCCCCGCCCCGCCGGAGCTGCCGGGCGTGATGGCGATCGTCGGGATCTACCTCGGGTTTCGGCTCGTCGGCTACGCCGGCGTCGGCTTCGATCTGCTCGACGCGCTCGGGCTGTAGCCGCCGAATCGGCCGATTCGACCGTGGCCGCCGCGGTCGACCGCCTCGACGGCCGGTACCGTTTTCCACGCGGCGCGAGCAGTGTCGCGTATGTACGACGACATCCTCCTGCCCGTCGCACCCGGCGGAGAGGCGAACGACGCGATTCCACACGCGGCCAGTCTCGCGGAGCGATACGACGCGACCGTCCACGTCGTGAGCGCGGTCGACACGATCACGCGGACGCTGCGCGGCCCCCAGGCCGGCGCGCTCGCGGAGCGCGTCGAGTCCGCGGCGGAAGCGCGCGTCGAGACGGTCACCGCGGAGCTGGAAGCGGCCGGCGTCGACGTCGTCGGCGACATCCGTCAGGGTCCTCCCGTCGACGTCATCGAGAACGCGATCGCGGACGCCGGCGCCGACATCGTCCTGATGCCGAGCCACACCCGCACGGGCATCCGCCGGGTCCTCCTCGGAAGCGTCACGGAAAAGGTTGTCAGGGTCTCTCCGGTCCCCGTCGTCACCGTGCCGATGGCGAACCGCGAGTCGGAGTCGGACGGGGCGTGACCGCCGACGCGACGCGACGCGCGTTCCGGGTTGCGTACGACGGCCGCGAGTTCGCCGGCTTCCAGCGGCAGCCGCACGCGACGACGGTCGAGGGGACCCTGCTCCGGGCGCTCGCGGAACACGGGATCCTCGATCGGGGCGACGGACCGACGCACGCGACGCCCCCCGGGTACGCCGCCGCGGGCCGGACCGACGCCGGGGTCTCCGCGGTCGCCCAGACCGTGGCCTTCCAGGCTCCCGCGTGGCTCACGCCGCGGGCGTTCAACGGTCACCTCCCCGGGTCGATCCGGGTGTGGGCGGCCGCCGACGTGACCGAGGGATTCCACGCGACCCACGACGCGGTCCGACGGACGTACCGCTACCACCTCTACGCGCCTCGGACCGGTGGCGACCCGACAGGTGGGAGCGACCGGCCGGCGCGGGGGGACGCCGACCGCGCCGCCGATCCGTCCCACGTCGTGGACGACGGCCTGGTTCGCGAGGCGCTGTCTCGCCTCTCGGGCGAGCACGACTTCCACAACCTGACGAGCGACGCGACGGGAACGGTCCGGGACCTGACCGCCGCTGCGACCCGCGACGGCGACCTCCTCGTGATCGAGGTGTCCGCGGACGGGTTCCCTCGCGCGCTGGTCCGTCGGCTCGTCGCGGCGGTCCGGGCGGTCGGAGCGGGGACGACGTCGCCGGCCCGGATCGACCGGCTGCTCGCGCCGGAGCCGGTGTCCGGAGCGCTCGGCGTCGGTCCCGCACCGCCAGAGCCGCTGGTGCTGTGGGACGTGACGTACGACGGCGTCTCCTTCGACGTCGACGCGGAGGCCGCGGACAGCGCTCGCGTCGCGTTCGGCGAGCGGTACCGGACTGCCCGACACGTCGCCGCCGCGACGGGAGCGATTCGAGACCGAATCGTCGCGCGAGCCGGCGACGTCGACCTCGACGGGGAGGCGGACTCCGAGGGCGGCGGCCTCGACGGGGAGGCGGACCCTTAGGTCGCCGCGTCGACCGCCGGCGTCTCCATTCCGTCGATCCGCAACACGAGCGTGTTGCCGTCGAGGCCCGCGGCGTCGACGAGACCGGAGAGCCTGAGCCCCGCCCCCGGCGTCGGGCCGACGGTCACGCGGTCGCCGACCTCGACGGAGTCGACCGGCCCGCGAATCACCAGCTTCGCCCGACAGAGCTCGGGGTGCGCGACGCTCGATAGGTCGATCTCCTCGACGTTCGCTCCCTCTACCGGCACGCCGTCGACCGCGATGGGCGTGCTCGCCGCGCCGTCCATCCGCTCGACTCCGAGGGCGTCGTAGGCGTCGTCGGTGGGGAGGTAGCCGCCGGCGGGACCCGCGACGCCTTCGACCAGCCGGAGGTCTCGGAGGCTCTGCATCCGGTTCCGAACCGTTCCGGCGTTCCGATCGATCGTCTCGGCGATCTCGCTCCCCGACACCGGCCGGTCGGTGTTCTCAGCGAGGTTCACGAGAGCGGTGAGCACGCGTTTCTGACTCGACGTGAGCCGTATCGTCGACATGGCCGAACGGAGGTGCGTGGTATGGATAAACGTTGGGTTCTACGCGCCTTATATTCTCTATATAGTTGTATTTACCCAGATTTAGTCACAAACGTGGTCTATTCATCTCAGAAAATAAAGAAAGCTATCATGGCCTAAGTGGAGAGTGGATCTATTGAAATAACTCTACTATATTCGTTATTTTGTCTGTTTACCGGCAGTGATCTCTCAGAAACTCCTCATACACCGTGAAAAACACAGAATACCTTATACAATTTCCACCGTGAGTATTTATCCGTGCGTTTGGAAGCGGCGAGTGAACATGAACCGTCGAACCGGCGGTCGACAGCAGACGCGTGGCCGCCGTACCGTGGCAGCGGAGCGTATCGCGCGGCGAGAGCGCGGAGCGACGACCCGAGAGAACGGAGGGCTGGCCGATGCGTGACCCCGAGACGTCCGCGTTCGAGGATGACTCGCTGGACGGACGTCCCGTCGACCGCGACATCGCTCCCTGCGACCCGAGCGCCGAGCGCGAGCGGGTCCGATCGTTCGTCGAGTCGACCGTCGCGGCCGCGAGCGCAGACGGGGTCGTGGTCAACATGAGCGGCGGACTGGACTCCACGGTGACGGCGACGCTCGCCGTCGAGGCGCTCGGGGCCGAGCGCGTGTACGGCCTGATACTCCCGTGTAACAAGGTCGGCGCACGCCACGCTCGCGACGCGGAGGCGCTCGCGGACGCGCTCGAGATCGATCACGACACGGTGCACCTCCACCCGCTGTTCGCGCAGCTCGGCGCGGTCGCGCCGGACCGCTTCGATCTCCACGACGAGCCGATCCTGTCCGGCAACGCGGTCGCGCGGCTCCGGATGACGCTCGCGTACCTCGCCGCCAACGCGACGGACCGGCTCGTCTGCGGCACCGCCAACCGGAGCGAGCTGCTGCTCGGCTACGTCACGAAACACGGCGACGGGGGCGCGGACATGCACCCGATCGGCCACCTGTACAAGACCGAGGTCCGCGCGCTCGCGGCCGAGCTCGACGTCCCGGAGTTCGTCGTCGAAAAGCCGCCGACCGCGGGGTTCCTTCCGGGCCAGCGGGACGCCGACGACCTCGGCGCCCCCTACGAGGTGATCGACCCCGTGCTCCGACTCGGCGTCGACCGCGGACTCGACGCGGCGGCGATCGCGAAGCGACTGTCGGGGGACTCGGGCGAGTCGGGAGATGCGGGCGTCGACGTCGACGAAGAGACGGTTGCCGGCCTGCTCGCGCGACACCGGGCGGCGGCCCACAAGCGCACGACGCCGGCGATGCCGACGGGTCGCGGACGGTAGACGGTCGGGACGGACCCCCTCCCGCGAGCGCTACTCCCAGCCGCGAGGCCAGAGGTCGGCCGCTCGCATGCCCGTCTCGAAGTCGGCGTCGCGGAACGCGCCGATCAGCTCCTCGCGGTCGAGCCGCGGCACCTCCCGGTCGGGAGACGCGAACTCGGCGACGAGCAGGGCCGTCAGCATCGCGTGCTCCCGGACGTTGCGGTCGTCGACCTTGTCCCGCGTGTCCGCGTGCGTGTGTCCCCACCCGCGTCCGCGGTCGCCGGAGTCGCTGTGGAGCTGAAGCGCCGGCACTCCCCGCCGGACGAACGGCCACTGGTCTGAGAACGGGTGCGGCTCCGGCTCCACCGCGATGGGGTGGCGGGTGGCCGTCGACACCGCGCCCGCGACCGACTCCGCCGCCGAGGAGGCGTGCGTGAGCGCGACGAGGTCGCGGAACCGACCGGCGCCGTCCACGTTGATCACGCCCCGCACGCGGTCCAGGTCGAGCCGTTCGGCCAGGTGTTCCGCGCCCAGCAGCCCAACCTCCTCCGCGCCGACGGCGACCACGTCGACGCCGATCGGGAGGTCGACCTCCGTGAGGATGCCCGCCGCGGTCGCGACGGTCGCGATCCCGCAGCCGTTGTCGAGCGCGCCCTCCGCGATGTCGTGGCCGTCGTAGTGGGCCGTGAGCAGGAGCCGCTCGTCGGTGTCCGGACCGACGCGACCGACCACGTTCCGGCTCTCTCCCGGCTCGGTCGTCGCCTCGACCGCGATCTCCGCCTCGGGAGCGGCCGCCGCCGCGAACGAGTCGTCCGTCGCGCCCGCGCCGGTCCCGCCGCCGGCGTACTCCCGGAGCCACGCGCCGGTCTCCCTCGACACGCCGACGGCGACCGCGTCGGCCTCGTCGCCGAACGTCAGCGAGCCGGTCGGCGGGAGCTGGCCGTCGAGGTGGTTGACGAAGACGAACCCGACCGCGCCGGCGTCTATCGCGTAGCCGAACTTCTCCATCCGGTGTACGAACCGTCCGCCCGGCTGCGTCGTCGTCGAGGCGACGGCGATCTGCCCCTCGACGTCGCGCTCGTCGATCTCCGCCGGCGTGCCGTACCCGACGTCGACGAGCCTGCCCGCGACCGAGCCCGCGGGCGAGTACGGCAGCGCGATCGCCTCGAACTCGCGGGTCGCCGTCTCCCCCTCCCGGGTCGTCTTCTCGCCCTCCCGGGTCGGGACTCGGACCCGAAGCTCCGCGCTTCCGCGCTCCCACGCGTCCAGTTCGAACGGCTCGGTGTCGACGTCGGAGAGGCCGGCGCGCTCGAACGCCTCCGCGACGACCCCCGCCGCCCGGCGCTCCCCGTCGCTGCCGGCCATGCGGCTCCCGATCGCGGTGAGGTCGGTGAGGAAGCGCCACGGCTCGCGGTCGATCCACGCTCGGCCGAGCGCCGGGGCGAGCGCGTCGCGTCGCTCGCGGACGCGCTCGACGGCCTCGCGCTCGACGGCTGCGTCGGTTCCGGCCGGCTGCGAGTGCATGTCACAGACTGCTCCGGGAGCGTGTTAAGCGTGTGGCTCCCGGCACCGGAAACGCTACGTTGAAGTGGGGCGGTCGGGTAGTTCGGACCGAGCACCGTTGGTCCAGTGGTAGGACATTAGCTTCCCAAGCTAATAGCCCGGGTTCAATTCCCGGACGGTGCATTTCTCGAACGGAGTGGTCCCGACCGCGACACCGGTGGAGGACTCTGGGAGAGCGCTCAGAAGATGTTCGCCTGCCCGTACACCGAGATGCCGGTGTCGGTGATCTCGTAGGGCTTCGTCTCCCGGGAGTGGTTCGCGTCGCGGATCTTCTGGATCTCGACGGCGAGCCGCGTCTCTCGGAAGTCGGAGCCGCGGACGTACTGGAGCACGAACACCGCGTCGGTGAGATACTCGACGATCCCGTGGCGGGACGCGTAGGGGTTCTCCTCGCTGGCCTCGGAGGTGAGCAGCGTCGTCACGCCCGCGCTCTTCAGCGACCGGGTGAACCCGAACACCTCCGAGCGCCGCTTCGCCGGGTGGTCGTACATCATCTCCAAGAGGGAGACCGAGTCGAGCACCAGCCGGTCGGCGTCGAACTCGGCGATGAGCCGGGTGAGGTCGTTCCGGATCGACGCCAGCGAGTTCGCCATCTCGATCGGGTCGACGTCGACCACGGCGAGCCGGTCCGCGTCGGCGTGCTCGCGGAACGACCACCCCTTCTCCTCGGCGGTCGCGAAGATCGAGTCGCTGGTCTGTTCGAGCGTGATGTACACGCCCTTCCCACCCGACTCGAGCGCCTCGTTGAGGAACTGCAGCGCGAACGTCGTCTTTCCGGTTCCGGCCCCCCCGATGACGGAGAGGAGGGAGCTCCGCGGGACCCCGCCGAGGATCATCTCGTCGAGCCCCGCGATCCCGACGTTCGTGCGCTCGATCGACGAGTCGAGCTCGTCCGGGTCGACGTCGAAATCGGTCGTCTCACCGCCCCCTCGGTCCTCTCCGACGAACTCGCCGAACCCGAAGTCGTCGGATCCTCTCGGGGCGCTGTTCCGGTACCCGCCGAACGGGTCGTCGTCGCCGAACGACCCGCCGCCGAAGGGGTCACCGCCACCCCCTCCCGAACCGCCGAACGGGTCGCCGCCACCCCCTCCCGAACCGCCGAAGGGATCACCGTCTCCCCCGCCGCCGAACGGACCTCCCGCGTCCTCGTCCCCCCCGGAGGGTTCGGGGTCGCCGACGTGATCCTCGCCGAAGTCGCCGTCGACGAAGCGGTCATCGTCGGCGGCCTCGCTGTCCTCGCCGTCTGCGGCCTCTCCGTCGGCCGAGCGGTCGGACTCATCGTCGAGGTCGCGCAGCGCGCGCTCGAACCAGTCGTCCTCCTCGCTCATCGTTCCAGTCGGCCGGGGACGGTCGACATGTCTCGGGCAACGCGGTCGGGCGGCTTGAAACTTTCCGGACCCGGGTCCGGAGTCCGCACCCTTTTGTCCGGCGGCGAGCATCTGCTTCTCATGGAGGTGGGAATCGTGGCACGGAAGGGGAGCGAGCGCGCGGCGAGCCTCGCGTCGGACCTGCGGGACGCGATCGCCGACGCCGGCGAGTCGGTCTGGCTCGACGCGGAGACGGCGACCGCGCTCGGCGAGGGCGACCGCGGGCGATCGGTCGACGCGCTCACCGACTGCGACCTCGCGGTCGCGATCGGCGGCGACGGGACGTTCCTCTTCGTCGCGCGCAACGCCGGCGACACGCCGATCGTCGGCGTCAACCTCGGCGAGGTCGGGTTCCTCAACGCCGTCCCGCCCGCGAGGGCCGAGGAAACCGTCCTCGCCGAGGTCGAGGCGTTCGGCCGCGGCGAGATGAACGTCCGCGAGGTGCCGCGGCTCGCCGCCACCGCGGACGACTGGACCTCAGTGCCGGCGGCGAACGAGGTCGTCGTTCAGGGCGACCGCCGCGGTCCCGGCGCCGGGATCGACTACGAGGTGCGCGTCGACGGGAGCGTGTACTCGGCGGGACACGCGGACGGCGTCCTCGTGGCGACCCCGACCGGATCGACGGCGTACAACCTTTCCGAACGCGGTCCGCTGGTCGGACCGGGCGTGAGCGCCCTCGTCGTCAACGAGATGGTCGCCGCCGAGGGGATGCCGCCGCTGGTGGTCGACGACGACATGACCGTCACGGTGGCGGTCGAGGGCGCCGAGGAGGTCGTCGTCGTCAGCGACGGCCGGAACGCGACGACGCTGCAGGCGCCGGTCGAGGTGACCGTCGAACGGACGACGCCGCCGGTGCGGATCGCCGGGCCGCCGACCGACTTCTTCGAAGCGCTGGGGAAGCTCGCCTGACCGACCCCGTGTCCGACGCGACGGGCGCCGAGGAGTGAGGACACCGCCCGGTCGCCCACAAAGCGTTTATCTCCGGGGATGAACCCTCGACCGTGAACCGTCGGTCCGCGGTCGTCGGGTACGTCGTCGGCGGAGCCGCGCTCGCCGCGGTCGCGGCGGCCGCCTGGCTCGCGTCGCCGGACGCCGTGCTCGCGCCGCTCTCGGGGCTCGACGACGACCCGATCCGGTTCGGAGCCGCGCTGCTCGCGCTGACGGCCGTGAGACCCCTCCTCGCGTGGCCGACGACGCTGCTCGCCGTCGCGGTCGGGTTCGGCTACGGCTGGCCCGGCGTCCCGATCGGGGTCGCCCTGCTGGTGCTGACGGCGATTCTGCCGTACTGGTTCGCGCGCTCGGGGCGAGTCCGAGCCCGAGAGTCCTTCGAGGCCGCGGCTCGCCTCTGTGACGCCGGCGAGCGGCTGGCGAGCGCCACGAGCGGCCTCCGGGCGGTGACGGCCGCGCGGCTGCTCCCGCTTCCCTCCGACGTCGTCTCCGTCGGCGCCGGCGCGTCCGGGATCCGCTCCCGGCCGTTCCTCCTCGGAACCGCGGTCGGCGAGCTCCCGTGGGTGGTCCTCGGCGTCGCCGTCGGCGTCTCGTTGGACCGTCTCGCGGCCGGTGACCTCTCCGCGGCCGACCCCGCGACGCTGGTCGCGATGACCGCCGTCGGCGCCCTGCTGCTCGCAGGACCCGCGTATCGTGCGTTCGCCGGCGACCGCCGCGTGCCGGCGGCGTGAGCGACCGAACGACGCCCCGGCGACGCGGCACTCCGACGACGCGGCACTCCGACGACGCGGCACTCCGACGACGCGACACCCTGAGGGTGCGTCGTCGCGGCGTCAGTGTCGAACCGACCGTCCCGCCGCGGCGCTCCGGGGCGGGACGACCGAAAAGGGACCGTGTGCCTCTGTGAGACCGATCCGAGCGCTCATTCCCCCGGTCCCCGATTCCCGGGACCGCTCCCAGCCCTGACCCCGAAGCCGCGCACTCGCCGCCGGTCGGACGGGTCCGACAGACCGCGGGCGGCGGCTTCAACGGGGGACCGAAGGAGTCGCGCGAGCGGACGCGCGCCGCGGGCCGTTACTCCTCGCCGCCCTCGTCGTCCTCGCTCTCGTCGCCGCTGGACTCCTCGTAGGAGACCTCGATCCCGCTCGGAACCGGGCGCAGGAGGTACGAGCCGGTCCCGCGGCGCACCGGCGCGAAGTCGGCGGTGAAGCTGGTCTGGGTGTTCTCGCGGACCTCGAACTCCTCGTTGAACGTGAGCGGGGCGTTCCCCGGCAGGTCGATCTCGGCCTCGTCGCCGCCCTCCAGGGTGCCGTCGACGGCCGACACGTCGAGCTGGAGGAACCGGTAGGTGTTGACCTCGAGCTCGCGCTCGTCGATCAGCTGCGTCTCGCCGTCCTGGAGCTGGACGAGGTCGGCCTCCTGCGGCTCGTCGAACTCTTGGTACTCGCGGCCGGCGGGCTCGTCCTCTTCGTCGTCCTCCTCGCCGTCGTTGTCGTCTTCTTCGGCGTCGTCAGTTTCGTTTCCGCCGTCGTCGGTTTCGTTTCCGCCGTCGTCGGTTTCGTTCCCGCCGTCGTCCGTCTCGTTGCCGTCCGCACCGCTCTCGGCGCCCTCCGGCCCGAGCCAGATCCCCTCGATGGTGACGACGAGCGACTCGAAGTCGCCGATGTCGGCCGGCTGATCGGTCACCCGCGTCGCGAGCGTTCCGGTCGCCTTGCCGACGCAGCCGGCGAGCCCGGCCGCGCCGAGCGCGGCGGCGCCGGTCGCCTGCAGGTAGGTCCGCCGGTCGAGCGCGTCGAGGTCGGGCGTGTGGTCAGTCACGTTACGCGCCCTCCTCGTCGGTATCGCCACCGTCGGCGGCCTCGTCGCCGCCGGCGATCCCGCTCACGGTCTCACCGAGGTCGTCGACGCCGCCCGACAGGAAGTCGTTCACGCTACCCAGGATGTCGCCGACGAAGTCCGGAACCTGGTCCGGCAGGTCGCTCGGCGGCCCCACGTCGCCCGCGGCGTCGTCCGGACCGGGGGTCGCCGCGACGGCGCCGGCGGCCGCGCCGGTCCCGATCAGTACCACCGCGGCGAGCGCCGCGATCAGCGTCGTTCGGATTGCGTTCATAGCGACTCCCGCTCGGAGCCCGACGCCCTTTAATGGCACACGCCGTTCAGCCGAGTTTCGCCCGGTTAAACCCGGTTTAACCGAACGCAGACCGCTCGACGGTGCAGTTCCGGAATACTGGACGACAGATATAAACGAACGCGTCGGACGGTCGCGGTCGACGTCGCGAGCGCGCACCGGAATTGGACGCGACGGCGAGACGGGTCGGACGCGACGGCGAGACGGGTCGGACGCGATTGCGGATCGGGTCGAAACCGGTTCGCCGCGCGCGACGGGTCCGGTCGATCCGGTCAGGGCTCCAGCCGGTTCGGGTCGCGCGGGAACATGATCGCCTCCTTGATGTTGTCCAGACCGGCGACCTTCTGGACGAGCCGGTCGATCCCGAGCCCGTAGCCGCCGTGGGGCGGGGTCCCGAAGCTCAGCGCCTCGATGTAGAACTCGAAGTTGGCCGTCTCGACGCCCTCCTCCTCCATGACCTCGACCATGCGGTCGACGTCGTGCTCGCGCTGGCCGCCGGAGGAGAGCTCCTGGCCCTTGTAGATGAGGTCGAACTTGCGCGAGGCTATCTCGTCGCCCTCGACGTCCTGCATGTAGTAGAACTTCTCGTCGGGGTAGCCGACGACGAAGAACGCGGGGTGGCCCTGCTCCTCGAAGTGCTCGCCGAGCAGCTTCTCGCCCTTCGTGTCGAGGTCGGTCGGGTCGTCCGGGAAGTGACCGAACTCCGTCTCCAGGATGTCCAGCGCCTCGTCGAAGGTGATCCGCGGGAAGTCGTCTTCGGGCACGTCGAGGTCGACGTCGAGCAGGTCCAGCTCGCGCTCGGCGTTCTCGGCGACCGCGCGCAGCGCGTGCCGGAGCGACTCCTCCTGGACGTCCATCACGTCGTCGTGATCCTCGATGTACGCGAGCTCGACGTCGAACATCGAGATCTCGGAGACGTGCCGGGAGGTGGCGAAGTCCTCGGCGCGGAACGCGGTGCCCGTCTCGTAGACGGCCTCGTAGCCGGAGGCCATCAGCATCTGTTTGTACAGCTGCGGGCTCTGCGAGAGGAACGCGTCCTTGTTGTAGTAGAGGATCGGGAACAGCTCGGCGCCGCCCTCGGCGCCGCCCTTCGAGATGAGCGGGGTCTTGATGTCGACGAATCCCTCGTCGTCGAACCACTCCTCCATCGCCGTCATCAGCTTCGAGCGCAGGGTGAACACGGCGAGCGTCTCCGGCTTTCGGAGGTCGAGCGCCCGGTTGTCGAGCCGGGTCGAGAGGTCGACCTCGATGTCCTTGGAGATCTCCAGCGGGAGCGGGGAGTCCGCCTCGTCGATGACCTCGTACTCGGTCGGCGCGATCTCGACGCCGCCCGGCGCCTGACCGCTCTCCAGCGGCTCGCCGACCACCCGGACCACGTCCTCGGCGCCGACGTCCTGGACGGCCTCGAACAGCTCCGGCTCGCGCTCCTCCTTGAAGACGACCTGGATGAGGCCCTCGCGGTCGCGCACGATGAGGAAGACGAGGCCTCCCAGGTCGCGGATCTCGTGGACGTGGCCGGCGATGGCGACCTCGTCCGCGTCCGGTTCGACGTCCGACGTGTGGATTCGCTCGATCATGACGGTGACTGCGTTAGGTGCACCTGTTCGGGCGTCGGCCATAGGCCTGTCGTCTCGCCGTCGACGGAACCCGTCGCGCGCGCCGGTCTCGACGCGGATTCTCGGCGGTCGCCCGGTCGGGAGCGGTCCCGGACCGCGGTGCGTGACAGCGGTTCGCACGCTCGCCACAGATTTAATACCCATCCACCGAACGTGACGGTAACGGCGCACTCGCGCCGCCGGAGTTCACGTATGACCCGCCTCCGTTCCGCCGTCTCGACGTCCGCCGCCCCGAATAGCGGCGGGCTCCGCGGCTGGACCGGCTACGGGACTCCGGGTACACGGTCCGTCCGGCCGGCCGCGTAACGCGCGTCGGCTGGGGAGGGTTCCCCCGCGGGACGGACCGCATCCTGTCCTCTCCAGCCGTCGCCGTCTCTCTCGCGGAACCGTGCGCACGCGACCGTTCCCCCTCGCGAGCGCCGATGTCGCCTCTCGCCGCCCGCTCTCCGCGGGCGTCGAGGGCGGGATCCGGCGCTCGGGGCCGCACCGCGTTCGACTCGCGGCGAGGGGGCTCATGGCAGCAGCCATCCACACGCGAACGGTGGAAGCGACGGTGACCGTTCGGGTCTCGCAGGCGGCCGCCGGCGACCTCGCCGCGGGCGCCCGCCGACAGCTGGAGCGGGTCGACGGCGTCGCCGTCGACGAGCTGTCGATCGTCGGCCTCCGGCCCGGACTCAACGACACGACGGTGGAGGCGGTCGCGACCCTCTCCGTCGACGGCGAGCGACCGGTCGCGGACCCCGACCGACACCCGGACGCGGCGGCTCCCGGCGGCGTCGCCGACCGGGTCGCGGAGCGACTGGCGGACGGGTTCGGCGTGGAGCCCGAGCGCGTCGAACGGGCGTGATCCGCGGCCCGGCTACTCGCCGATCGACTCGCGAACCCGCGCCTCTGCCCGCCGGAGCACGTCTCGGATCGGGAGCCCCGTGGCCTCGCTGACCGCGGCCGCCTCGTCGTACTCGGCGCTCACGTCGTAGACGTCGCCGTCGGCGGTCGAGGCCACCTTCACCGACACCTCGTGTTCGTCCCCGTCGACCGCGATCGTCGCCGTCTCGAAGGCGCGCTCGGCGATCCACCGGTGGTTCGCGCCCGACTGTCGGACGCCGAGCGTCCCCGTCTCGCGGGCGAGCCGCTCCGCGACCGCCTCGGCGTCGGCCGGCTTGCAGATGGCCTTCACGAGGTGTCCCGGCCGCGACTTCTTCATCGTCGTCGGGACGACCGTCACGTCGCGTGCGCCGGCGCGCGAGAGCGTCTCTTGGAGCCCGCCGAGCACCTCCGGGGACGCGTCGTCGAGGTTCGTCTCCAAGACCGCGATGTCGTCCCAGACGAGTCCGTCGCCTGGCTCGGTCGCGTCGTCTGCGACGCCTTCACCGCCGTCGCCGACGAGCGCGCGGAGGACGTTCGGGCGGTCCGGAAACGTCGCGTCGCCCGCGCCGTAGCCGGAGGCGTCGACGTCGAGGGCGGGCAGCCGGTCGACGCCCTCGGCGACAGCGGCGAGGATCGCGGCCCCGGTCGGCGTGAGCAGTTCGCGATCGACGGGGCCGCCGACCACCGAGAAGTCGGCGCCGGCGACGATCTCGGTCGTCGCCGGCGCGGGAACCGGGTAGACGCCGTGGCTCATCTCGACGTCGCCGCCGCCGGTCGCGACCGGGGTGGTGACGATGCGGTCGGGATCGAGGTCGTCGAGGAGGAGCGCCGCCCCGACGACGTCGGCGATCGCGTCGTCGGCGCCGACCTCGTGGAAGTGCGTCCCCTCGAGGTCGGTGCCGTGGATCGACGCCTCGGCGCGACCGAGGCGCTCGAACGCGTCGAGCGCGACCGACTCGACGGGATCGGAGAGGTCCATCGACCGCACGAGCGCGACGACCTCGGGGTAGCTGCGGTGAACGCCCGCGCCCTCGGCGTGTTCGTGTTCGTGGTGGCCGTGTTCGTGTTCGTGGCCCTGATCGTGACTGTGGTCGTGGTCGTGTTCGTGGCCCTGATCGTGACTGTGGTCGTGGCCGTGCGCGTGACTCCGATCGCTTTTGGTCGCTGGCTCGGCGTTGTCCCCCCCACCGTCCCCCGACTCCCTGAGGAGCACGTCCACGGTCGTCGCTCGGATCCCGTTTTTCGTCGTCTCATCGACCTCGTATCGGACCGGCAGACGGTCGGTCACGGGCGCGAGGACGGCGGGATCGGCGCCAGTCGCGATCAGCGCGGCGCAGATCATGTCGCCGGCGGCGCCGGTTCGGCCGTCGAAGACGAGCGTTCGCATGGCAGACGGGAGGCGAGCCCGGGACATATACTCCCGGATCCAGCGGTCTCCACCACGCTCGGGTCGACGGCGAAAACGCACGCTTACGACGGGGTTTTAAGACCGGGAACCATATCGTGCTACATGATGACACAGTCTGCCGCGGCCGCCGATTCGTCCGAATCGACCGGCGGCGCCAACACGGGCAACAGGCTTATTCCCGAACCCGGTGGAGATACGGACAACCCCCGCGAGGAACCATGAACGAAGTCCAACTCGAAGTGGCGAAGGCGTACCCGAACGACTCGGGGCGCGGCATCGCCCGGCTCGACCCCGACACGCTGTTGCACCTCAAGCTCTCGCCCGGCGACATCATCGAGATCGAGGGCGCGAAGACGACCGCGGCGAAGGTCTGGCGCGCCGACCGCCAGGACTGGAACACCGACACGGTCCGCGTCGACGGGTTCACCCGACAGAACGCGGACGTGGGGATCGGCGAGCGCGTCACCATCCGCAAGGCGGAAGCGGAGAAGGCCGAAACGCTCGTCTTGGCCCCGCCGGAGGAGGCGTCGGTCCAGTTCGGCTCCGACGCCGCCGGCATGGTGAAACGCCAGATCCTCAAGCGGCCGGTCGTCGAGCGCGACATCGTCCCGGTGATGTCCTCGACGAACCACCCGTTCATGCGGTCGCCCGGGCAGGCGATCCCGCTGATCGCGGTCGAGACCGAGCCCGACGGCGTCTGTCTGATCACCGAGGACACCGAGGTCGAGCTCCGCGAGGAGCCGATCTCCGGGTTCGAGAAGACCGGCGGCGGGATCACTTACGAGGACATCGGCGGCCTCCAGAACGAGATCCAGCGCGTCCGGGAGATGGTCGAGCTGCCGATGAAACACCCGCAGATCTTCTCGAAGCTCGGGATCGAGCCGCCGCAGGGGGTCCTGCTCCACGGCCCGCCGGGCACGGGGAAGACCCTCCTCGCGAAGGCGGTCGCCAACGAGACGAGCGCGTCGTTCTTCTCGATCGCCGGCCCGGAGATCATCTCGAAGTACTACGGCGAGTCCGAACAGCAGCTCCGGGAGATCTTCGAGGACGCGAAAGAGGAGTCGCCCTCGATCATCTTCATCGACGAGCTCGACTCGATCGCGCCCAAGCGCGAGGACGTCACGGGCGAGGTCGAGCGCCGCGTCGTCGCGCAGCTGCTGACGATGATGGACGGTCTCGAGACGCGCGGGCAGGTGGTCGTCATCGGCGCGACCAACCGCGTCGACAGCGTCGACCCCGCGCTCCGCCGCCCGGGACGGTTCGACCGCGAGATCGAGATCGGCGTCCCCGACGAGGTCGGGCGCAAGGAGATCCTCCAGATCCACACCCGCGGGATGCCGCTCTCGGACGACGTCTCCCTCGATCACCTCGCGGACGAGACCCACGGGTTCGTCGGCGCCGACATCGAGAGCCTGACGAAGGAGGCCGCGATGAAGGCGCTCCGGCGCTACCTCCCCGAGATCGACTTAGACGACGAGGAGGTCCCGCCGAGCCTGATCGACCGGATGATCGTCAAGCGCGACGACTTCTCGGGCGCGCTCACGGAGGTGGAGCCGTCGGCGATGCGGGAGGTGCTCGTCGAGCTCCCGAAGATCTCGTGGGACGACGTCGGCGGGCTCGACGACGCCAAGGGGCAGGTCCAAGAGTCCGTGGAGTGGCCGCTCACCTCGCCGGAGAAGTTCGACCGGATGGGCGTCGACGCGCCGAAGGGCGTGCTGCTGTACGGGCCGCCCGGCACCGGGAAGACGCTGATGGCGAAGGCGGTCGCCAACGAGACGAACGCGAACTTCATCTCGGTCAGGGGGCCGCAGCTGCTCTCGAAGTGGGTCGGCGAGTCGGAGAAGGCGATCCGCCAGACCTTCCGGAAGGCCCGGCAGGTGAGCCCGACGATCATCTTCTTCGACGAGCTCGACAGCCTCGCGCCCTCGCGCGGGCAGGAGATGGGGAACAACGTCTCCGAGCGCGTCGTCAACCAGCTGCTCACCGAGCTCGACGGCCTCGAAGAGATGGGCGACGTGATGGTGATCGGCGCCACCAACCGGCCCGACATGATCGACCCCGCGCTGTTGCGCTCCGGGCGGTTCGACAGGCTCGTCATGATCGGCCAGCCCGACCAGGAGGGCCGCGAGCAGATCCTCGAGATCCACACCCAGAACACGCCGCTCGCGCCGGACGTGAGCCTCCGCGAGATCGCGGAGATCACCGACGGCTACGTCGGCTCCGACCTGGAGGGGATCGCCCGCGAGGCCGCCATCGAGGCGCTCCGCGACGACGACGACGCCGAGGAGGTCGAGATGAAGCACTTCCGGGCCGCGTTGGAGTCCGTCCGCCCCACGATCAACGACGACATCCTCGCGTACTACGAGGAGGTCGAACAGCAGTTCAAGGGCGGCAGCGGCAGCGCGATCCGCGACACCGGCGGCCGCATCGGATTCCAGTAGGCGACGGAACGCCCCCGTGAACCGTTCGTCGCCGTCGACTTCATCGCCGACCGGCCGCTGCTGACGCCGCCGACCGCCCGCTACCGATCTACCCTCCCGACCGTCGACCGCTTTTTGGTGTGGGGCACGTACTCACACCCGACCATGCCCGAAGACGTCACCGTTGACGTGGAGGTCGACGTAGAGGTCGACAGCGACGAACTGGAGATCGAACGCGACGACGCCGAGCTCGTCGAGGCGAGCTACGAGGCCGGCGGCGTCGAGATCCACATCGAGGCCGAAGTGGAGACGCACGGCGGAGACGACCACCGCGCGGCGAGCGACTCCGACTCGGAAGACGACGACCACGAGGGAGACGAGAGCGATCACGAGGGAGGGGAGAACGACGGCCAGTGACCGCCGAGCCGACCCGGGACCGTCTCGTTCCGCGTCTTTTAACCCCGACAGCGACCAAGCGGGGCCATGTCCCAGCCGCGCGTCCCGGGCGGTGACGAGAACACGCTGGAGCTGCCCTGCGGGCGGACGATGGCGGCCGGCGAGCTGGACCTCGGCATGCGCGAGTTCGAGTGCGACTGCGGCGAGACGCACGCGGTCGTGATGGACGTCCACCCGCCCGAGCGGTTCCTCCCCGACTTCCTCGTCGAGGTGCTGCGGGAGGCGATCGAGACCACCAGCGAGGAGATGCCGGAGTTCGACACGCCGCACCTGCTCGGCGTCGTGTTGGAGGAGTTCCCGGAGGCGGTCGTCGTCCACGACGCCAGCGAGAACGCGGACGTGGGCTACGCGATGGCGTGGGTGACCGACTTCGACTCTCGCCGCCTCCACGAGGTCGTCGTCGAGCTCGTCGTCGAGCTGATGGAACACGCCGTGAGCCACGCCGACGACGACGAGGCGCTCTCGGCGTTCGAGCGCGAGATGGTCGAGTTCGACGTGAGCGAGTTCGTCGAGCAGTACCGAGCCGAGCGCGACCTCGAGGCCGAGGACCCCTACGCCTGAGGATTGGTGGGCGGTGGATCGGGACGCCCGAATCCCTCCGAAACCCCGACGAACGTCCGTTTCAGCCCCCGTGTCAGACGATTGTCTGACTCTTGTCTCACTGAACCCTATATGTCCGGCACTCTTACGTAAGACGCATGAGCGCCGGCGAACACGGTCGATACGACCGGATCCGCAGCGTGCTCGCCGAGGCCGAAGAGCCGCTGACGGCGCGGGAGATCCTCGCGCTCGTCGAGGAGTGCGAGGGGCTCGACAGCCCGCACCGCGTCGCCACCGTGTTGGGGCGGTGGGCCGAGCGCGGCGAGGTCGAGGTCATCGCCGAGCGGCCGTACCGGTACCGGCTCGAGACCTGACCTGAGCGGTCCGTTCGGGCAACGAGCGGTCAGTCAGGGTCGAATCGGAGTGCCCCGTCCGTCGGATCGAGCGTCGCGACCGCGCCGAGCGGGAGCGGGAACGAGGGGTCGGTGTGGCCGAAGTCGTAGCCGAAGCCGGCGACGACGTTGGGAGCGTACCGTTCGAGCTCGCGGGCAATCGCACGCTCCAGCTCGGCGGGGTACTCGTCGGGGTCCGGGTCCCACTCCAGTGTCGGCGCGTTTGTCCGCGGGCGACCGACGAGCACGCCGTCGAACCGCTCCAACAGCCCGCGTTCGCCCATCGCGCGCAGCGTGTAGCCGACCTCGCGAGGCGGCGGCACGTCCTCCGACGTCTCCAGCGCGAGGACCGCCCCGTCCAACCGTTCG
The DNA here is from genome assembly GCF_034497445.1 of Halorubrum sp. AD140. Taxonomy (NCBI): domain Archaea; kingdom Methanobacteriati; phylum Methanobacteriota; class Halobacteria; order Halobacteriales; family Haloferacaceae; genus Halorubrum; species Halorubrum sp. AD140. The sequence goes on along the minus strand of NZ_JAXRUU010000001.1, from coordinate 55,078 downwards.
GGGTCCGGCAGGTATCGGTCCGCCTGGAGGTGCCACTTTACGATCCCGAAGGAGCCGCCCCACACTCGGCCGCGGACCGGTTCGTCGGGGTCGGCGTCGGGCCCGACCCACGTCGTGGGGCCGGAGTTCTCGCGCCACGCGCGCGGGTCGCCCGTCTCGAAGTCGAACCACTCGTCGGTCCACCGGTCGGCGGGCGAGACGGCGCCGAGCGACTCCTCGAACAGGGCGCGCCGGAGGTACCGCTCGGTGTAGGGGTGGAGATCGGCGTCGCAGACGAGGTCCGGGTGAACGCCGAGCCCGTAGCTGACGACCCCGCGGTTCCAGAGGAACAGCCGGAGGTTGTCGTTGTCGCTGTAGCCGAGGAAGCGGGTCGGGTTCGCCACCAAGGCGTCGCCGTCGAGGTGCCGCAGGATCCGGATCTGGTCGTCGCCGCCGGTGTACGCCATCACGGCGCCGACCTCGGGGTCGCGGAAGGCCTCCTCGACGTCGGCAGCGCGCGCCGCGGGCGACGCCGGTTCCTGGCGGTCGGGGTGCGCGGTCGGGAGGACTCGCGTCTCGACACCGAGCGCGGCGAGTCGCTCGCGGCCGATCCGGAGCGTCGCCTCGTCGGCCGGCCGCGAGGGCGCCGCGATTGCGAGCGCCTGACCGTCGCCGAGCGGCGGGGGTGTCGTGAACGCCACGCTAGCGGGCTGCGTCCGGCGTCAGGATAAATCGTCCGGGTGCATGTCACACCGTGTCGTACGGTATGTCTCGACGTATCTTGCGAAAATCGCAAAGCTGCTGCGAGATTCGTACTCTATCGCCGACCTTATTACGATGAGCGTACTTCGTCGCGACAATGAGCGAGGACCGGACCATTCTCCTGATCGGCAGCGGACCGATCCAGATCGGACAGGCGGCCGAGTTCGACTACTCCGGCGCACAGGCGTGTCGCGCCCTCCAGGAGGAGGGGGCCCGCGTCGTGCTGGTGAACTCCAACCCGGCGACGATCATGACCGACCCGGAGACCGCGGACCGGGTGTACATCGAACCGATCACGCCGGAGGCCATCGCGGAGGTCATCCGGATCGAGCAGCCCGACGGCGTCATCGCCGGGCTCGGCGGCCAGACCGGACTCAACGTGACGGCGGAGCTCGCCGAGGAGGGAATCTTGGAGGAGTACGACGTCGAGGTGATGGGAACGCCGCTCGACACCATCTACGCGACGGAGGACCGCGACCTGTTCCGCCAGCGGATGGAGGGCCTCGGCCAGCCGGTGCCCAAGTCCACCACCATATCGTTGGACGAGGGCGAGTCGGTGACGGACTTCGACGAGGAGGCGTTCCGCGAGCGCGTTCGGGACGCGGTCGACGCGGTCGGCGGCCTCCCCGTCATCGCCCGGACGACGTACACCCTCGGCGGCTCCGGATCCGGCGTCGTCGACGAGTTCGAGGAGCTCGTCGAGCGCGTCCGCAAGGGGCTCCGCCTCTCGCGGAACAGCGAGGTGCTGGTCACGGAGTCGATCGCGGGCTGGGTCGAGCTGGAGTACGAGGTGATGCGGGACGCCGACGACTCCTGTATCATCATCTGCAACATGGAGAACATCGACCCGATGGGGATCCACACCGGCGAGTCGACGGTCGTCACCCCCTCGCAGGTGATCCCCGACGACGGTCACCAGGAGATGCGCGACGCCGCGCTCGAAGTGATCCGCGACCTGGGCATCCAGGGCGGCTGTAACATCCAGTTCGCGTGGCACGACGACGGCACTCCGGGCGGCGAGTACCGCGTGGTGGAAGTGAACCCGCGCGTCTCCCGCTCCTCGGCACTCGCGTCGAAGGCGACCGGCTACCCGATCGCCCGCGTGACGGCGAAGGTCGCCTTGGGCAAGCGGCTCCACGAGATCGAAAACGAGATCACCGGCGAGACGACCGCCGCCTTCGAGCCCGCCATCGACTACGTGGTGACGAAGGTGCCGCGCTGGCCCATCGACAAGTTCGACGACGTGGACTTCGAGCTCGGCACCGCGATGAAGTCGACCGGCGAGGCGATGGCGATCGGCCGGACGTTCGAGGAGAGCATGGTGAAGGCGCTGCGCTCCTCGGAGTACGACCCCGCCGTCGACTTCGCCGAGGTCTCCGACGCGGAGCTGGAGACGGAGTACCTCGAACGCCCGAGCCCCGACCGCCCGTACGCGATGTTTGAGGCGTTCGACCGCGGCTACACCGTCGACGACGTGATCGAGCTGACCGACATCTACCGCTGGTACGTCGAGCGGTTCGAGAACATCGCCGAGGGGACCGCCGCGGCCGCCGAGGGCGACTTCACCGAGGCCGCGATGGTCGGCCGCACCGACGCCGAGATCGCCGCGACCGCGACCGCCGGCGGCGTCGAGGCGAACGTGAGCGAGGTCGAGACCACGGTGCCGGACCGGACGTACAAGCAGGTCGACACCTGCGCCGGCGAGTTCGAGGCGTCCACGCCGTACTACTACTCCGCGCGCCTGCCGGAGTTCATCCACGGCGCCGACACCGCGGGCGCGGCGAACGAGGTCCGCGTCGACCCCGACGTCGAGAGCGTCGTGGTCGTCGGCGGCGGTCCGATCCGCATCGGGCAGGGCGTCGAGTTCGACTACTGCGCGGTCCACGCGGTGCGCGCGCTCCGCGAGCTGGGAATCGACGCGCACGTCGTCAACAACAACCCCGAGACGGTGTCGACCGACTACGACACCTCGGACGGGCTCTTCTTCGAGCCCATCTCGGCCGAGGAAGTCGCCGACGTGATCGAGACGACCGGCGCCGACGGCGTGATGGTCCAGTTCGGCGGGCAGACCTCGGTGAACGTCGGCGAACCGCTTCAGGCGGAGATCGATCGCCGCGGGCTCGACTGTGAGGTCATGGGGACGAGCGTCGAGGCGATGGACTTGGCCGAGGACCGCGACCGCTTCAACGTCCTGATGGACGAGCTGGGGATCGCCCAGCCCGAGGGCGGAACGGCGACGAGCGAGGGCGAGGCGCTCGAACTCGCCCACGAGATCGGCTACCCCGTCCTCGTGCGTCCCTCGTACGTGCTCGGCGGCCGCGCGATGCGCGTCGTCGAGGACGACGCGGAACTGGAGGAGTACATCGAGGAGGCGGTCCGCGTCTCGCCCGACAAGCCCATCCTCGTCGACCAGTTCCTCGACGACGCGGTCGAACTGGACGTCGACGCCGTCGCGGACGGCGAGGACGTCCTGCTTGGCGGCGTGATGGAGCACGTCGAGAGCGCTGGGGTCCACTCGGGCGACTCCGCGTGCATGATCCCGCCGCGCTCGCTCGACGACGACACCCTCGCGCGGGTCCGTCAGGTCACCGAGGACATCGCCCGCGCGCTCGACACGGTCGGCCTGCTCAACGTCCAGCTCGCCGTGACCGGCGTCGGCGACGACGACGTCGACAGCGAGGTGTTCGTGTTAGAGGCGAACCCGCGCTCCTCGCGCACCGTTCCCTTCGTCTCGAAGGCGACGGGCGTCCCCATCGCGAAGCTCGCCGCGAAGGTGATGACCGACGACCTGACGCTCGCCGACCTCGACGTCGACGAGCAGATCCCCGAGCACCGCAGCGTGAAGGAGGTCGTCCTCCCGTTCGACCGCCTGCCGGGCTCCGACCCGCGCCTCGGCCCGGAGATGAAGTCGACGGGCGAGGTGATGGGCACGGCCCGCTCGTTCGGCAAGGCGTACGACAAGGCGCAGGACGCCACCGGCAAACCGATCCCGGAGTCCGGCACCGCCGTCGTCGACCTCTCGGCCGACGAGTTCCCGGACCCCGACACCGAGGCGGGCGAGGCGCTGGTCGCGGGGTACGCCGAGCACTTCGAGCTCTCGACGGCGACGGACCTCGTCGAGGCCGCCCGTCGGGGCGAACTCGACCTCATCGTCTCCCGGCAGCGCGAGCTGCTGGAGGTGGCCGTCGAAGAGGAGATCACCTACTTCTCGACGCACGCCTCCGCGACGGCGGCGCTCGAAGCGATCGAGCACGCCGGCGACGACATCGACGTGATGGCCGTCTCCGACCGGCCGAAGCGCGTCGCGACGTGGGGCGACGCGGAGTAAGCGGCCGGAGAGACAGAGGGGACGCGACCACGACGCGGTCCGTCGAGATCTCCGATCGATCCCGCGCGCTCTTTATCAGGGAACTAAGACACGCAGCCGTCCGTTTATAAAGCATCGAGCGTCGAGCGCTCGACGTCCTCGGCGTCCATCGCTTCGCCGCCGTACTCGTCGACGAACACGTCGACGTCGTCGCCGTCGCTGAAGGGGATTAGCTCCGGCCCCATGGCGCCGACGATATCGCTGCGAGCAACGACGGTGAGGGCCGTGATCCGCGCGAATGCGTCGCCCTCGACGTGTGAGGAGACCATGGTGTCGTCGCCCTCGGTGAACGTCTCGTAATCGACGGTCGAGTAGTCGGTGAGGAACGTCGCGTTCGCGTCTCGTCCCTCGTCTTCGGCGTCGAACAGGTACGTGTACGTGCAGGTGCTACTGCAGAACTGTCCGGGACGTCCTCCTTCCGGCTCGTCGTCCGCGAAGTGGATCTGCCCGACCGGCCCCGGGTGGTCCTCGATTATCATTCCGCACTCGTCGCAGGCGCGTCCGCCGTCGAGAGAGACGGGAGCGATCTCGTCGCCCTCGTCGCCGCCGAGACAGCCGGCAGCGGAGATGGTGATCCCCGCGCCGACGCCGGTGAGCAGCCGTCGCCGCGACATCGCCGACCGATCGGATGTGGGCATAGATACGACTTCTTTTCCTGCGTGCTTAGGCCCTCTGGACGCGTTCACCGGCGTGTTCGAGGAACGAACCAGATCGGCTTTACTGCCGGGAATCGTACCGTCACCGTGGCAGTTTTCGACCCGTACGGCGATCGGTCATCGCTCGCGCTCGCCGGTCTCGCCGCGCTCCTCGTCGTCGCGACGCTCGCGACCGCGGGCGCGTTCTTCGCCGACCCCGCGGACGCGACCCCCGAGCCCGTCCGCTACGACGACGCAGTCGAGCTCGGCCTCTCCGCCGAGACCGACGAGCAGATGAACCAGTCGACCACGGTGCCGCGAGTGCAGGTGTTTTACTCGCAGCTCCAGTACGTCGTCGGCTACAACGGGGTCGAGTCGTTCGTCGACCGGCTGAACGACGACCGGACCGAATCGCAGTTCGGATACCCGCTCGTCGCCTACGTCGAGACGTTCGACGGGACCGAGCCCGACACGACGGACTCGGGGCTGTTCCGAACAGCCCCCGGACGGGCGCCCGCGTGGACCCCGGCTGACGAGGCCGTCTACGTCGTCGACGGCGACGCTCGGACGTCGGCGGGCGAGACGGTCGTGCCCTTCGCGTCTCGGGACAACGCCGAGTCGTTCGCTGCCGACCACGGAGGCGTCGTCGTTGGGTGGGCGGAGGTCCGGTCCCGGTCGTTCGACGTCGACTCCGCGGCGACCGTGCGATCGATCGCCCCGGAACGGTGGGCCGAGGCGGATCGGCGGATCGCGGCCGCCGAACGCGATGCGGACCGGCCGGTATCGGTCGTCGTGGGTACAGACGAGCCGACCATCGGAGACGCGATCGAAGCCGCACCGCCCGACACGACTGTCGTCGTCCCGCCGGGGACCTACGAGGAGACGGTGACGGTGAACGAGTCGATCACGATCGCCGGCGACGACGCGCGGATCCGGGGCGACGGGAACGGGTCGGTCGTCACGGTCCGCGCGTCGGACGTCGCGCTCTCCGGACTGCGGATCGACGGGAGCGGGAACAGAACGCGCGACCCCGACGCGGCGCGCGTAGAGCCGGACGCGGACCGCGAAGCGTGGGACACCAACATCAGGCTCGGGTACGGCCACGGTGACGCGGGAGTTCGCGCGATCGACGCTCCCGGACTCTTCGTGGACGACGTCGCGATCGAAACCAACGCCAGCGGCGTCATGCTTCGCGAGGGCTCGGACTCGACGATTCGCGACCTCCGCGTCGACGGGAGCGAAGAGTGGCAGGACGGGTTCATGGGGGTCACCGGGATGCAGTCGCGGGTGACGGTCACGGACAGCTCGTTCTCCGGCGGTCGCGACGGTATCTACCTCCACCGCGCGGACGAATCGGTCGTTCGGAACTCCTCTTTCGAAGGAAACCGGTACGGGACCCACCTCATGTACACCGGCGACGCGCTGATCGCCGACAACGTGTTCCGCGACGAGCTGTTCGCCGGCGTCACGGTGATGACTCGTCCCTCGGGGAACGCGATCGTCGGCAACGACGTCAGGGGTTCGAGCGCGGGGATCCAGGCGTCCGGAACGCGGACGTACATCGGGTACAACACGCTGTCGGACAACGAGCTCGGCTTCTCGACCAGCTCTCGCGGCTCGCTGTACGAGCGCAACGTGGTCGCGGACAACGAACTGGGCGCCCGCGCGACGACGGTTGTCCCGTCGAGCCGAGTCATCGAGAACGACTTCGTCGGGAACGACGACCACGCCGCCGCGGGGGCCGGCGCACTCCGCGTCTGGGCCGACGGCGACCGCGGGAACTACTGGGAGGGTGCGAACGTCGGGGTTCACGAGCCGGGCGAACGAGCCTACCGGCCGACCTCGGCGGTCGACTCTGCGCTTCACCGCCAGATCGCCGCGGTCGCCGTCGCCGAGTCCCCCGCGGCGGCGCTCTTGGATCGGCTCCGCGGAACGGTTCCGGGTGCGCGGTCGGGGAGCATCACGGACCCGTCGCCGGCCGCGGAGCCGTACGCGTCAGATCGGGTCGCCGCCTTGGCCGACGCAGACGGCGCGGACGGGGATCCGATGCACGCGGATTGGCGGTCGGATGTCGAGCGCCTCGACGACGACCACCTCGCCAACACGACCAACACAAACACGACGACCATCACGACCATGGAACACACGACGAGCGAGACGGCGGAGAGAGAAGCCGTGGAACGCGCCGCAGATTCGTCGGCGGAGAGAGAGCCGTTCGCGCGGTCAGCCGACGAGGGGGACACCGGACAATGACCGACGAACCCCTCGCGGAGCTCTCCGACGTCACCCGAACCTACGGCGGCGTCACGGTGTTGGACGACGTATCGCTCGAGATATCGACCGGCGTCACCGCTGTCGTCGGCCCGAACGGATCGGGGAAGTCGACGCTGCTCGGGACCCTCGCGGGTCCGGTCGAGCCGACCGAAGGGACCGTCTGCCACGCGGTCGGCGAGGCGACCAAACCGATCGGTTACCTCCCGCAGCACGTCCCGTTCCGCGGCGGATTCACCGCCCGCGAGACGCTGGCATTCTACGCGCGGTTCGTTGAGGGCGATCCGGACGCCGCGCTCGACCGTGTCGGACTGGCCGACGCCGCTGACCGACGTGTCGAGGCGCTCTCCGGTGGGATGCGACGGTTGCTCGGGATCGCCCAGGCGCTCGTCGGCGACCCCCCGCTCGTCGTGCTCGACGAGCCGGCGAGCGGACTCGATCCGGAGATGCGCGAGCGGGCGTTCCGAACCGCGGTCGAGCAATCGACGGACGACACCGCCGTCGTCGTCAGTTCGCACGACCTCATGCTCGTCGACGAGTACGCGGACGAGATCGTCGTTCTTGATCGCGGTCGCGTCGCTGCTTCGGGGCCGCGAGACCGACTGCTCTCCGAACACGACGCGGCCGACGTGGACGGACTGTACCGTTCCGCGACTCGGAGCGACGCGGCGGACGGTGGCGACCGTGGAGACGACGGAGAGGACGACGAGGGAGCGAGTTCCGTCCACGTGACTGGGGTGTCGGAGTGATGTACGGTCGCATCGGAGGGGTTCGCAACGCCGTGTCCGGGATCGGAACCGTGTTCCGTCGCGAGATCGCGACGGTCTCCCGGACTCCCGGATACGGCGTGCTCGCTGTCGGACTGCTCCTCGCGCTCGGCGGACTGGTCGCCGTCGGCGGCGGAGGCGGGACCGGGTTCGTCCCGGCGGTCGTCGACCTGCTCCTGCCGACGGAGGTGTTGGTCCCGGCGGTCGCGGTCGTGCTCGGGTACCGCTCGCTGCTGTCCGACGCGGCGAGCGGGGAACTGGCCGTCATCCGGACCTATCCGGTGAGCGTCGGGAGCTACGTCGTCGGAGTGTTGCTGGCGCGGTTGGCGGCGCTGGTGGCGATCGTCGGGGTTCCCTTCGCGTTGGTCGGCGGGTACGTCTGGCTCACGGCCGCGCCGGACACGGGAATCTACGCGACGCACGCGGGCGTCGACTCGCCGCTTTTGTACGTCCGGTTCCTCGCCCTCGTCGTTCTGTTCGGCGCGGCGTACGTGTCGCTGGGGGCGGCCGTTTCCGCGCTCTCGTCGAGCCGGCGCAGCGCGATCGCGCTCGGCGTCCTCGCGCTTCTCGGCGGCGTGCTCGGCGGCGACCTCGCGCTCCTCGGGTCGCTCTCGGGCGGGACGCCCGCGTCGGCGATCCCCGACATGCTCGCGCTCACGCCGAACGGCGCGTTCCGCGGACTGGTGTTCGAACACGTGATCGGCGTCGCTTTCGCGCCGGAGGGAGGGTTCGTTTCGACGGGTCGAGCGGTCGCTTCGCTCGCGGGGTGGACTCTCGCCGGCGTCGTCGTCTCGGTCGCGACGCTCGCATACGGCCGCCTCGTCGACGTCGCTATCGAGCGGGTGAGGGCGTGAAGCCGGTTGCCGTCGCTCTCGCTTCGCCGGACCAGAACCGTCCCTTGCTCCGCCCAGCATCCTCACTCTGCTCCCGCGTCGTCTGCCCCGGACACGGACCCGGGCGCGTGGACGTACACGGCGTAGAGGACGATCGCCGCGATCAGGAAGTCGAGGCTGTGTTCGAGGAAGTGGTGGATCGGCATCGGCACGTAACCGAGGACGGTACCCGCGCCCACGATCGATCGGGCCAACAGGACTCCGACGGCGACGCTTATCAGTCGGTACTGGGCGGTCCGCCGACGCTTGTACGCGACGAGGCTCACGAGGAAGAGGAGCCCGGTCCCGACGCCCGCGACGAACACGACCGCGAGCAGCGCCAGCGACCCCTCTACGCCCCAGTCAGCGGCGGTCAGCGGCACGGGTCTCGGAATCACGCGTGTTGCGTCTTTGTGAGTCGAGGGGTAAGAAGACACGCACCGGCCGCTCCCGAGAACGAAGAACGCGCGAGCCCCTTTTAAATATCGACACGATATCATTCGACGAGTATCCATGCCGAACACGAGAACCCGGATTCGCCGTCACGTCCGCGACACGCCGGGCGTTCACTTCAACCGGGTTGGGCGCGAGCTCGACATCGCGACCGGGCAAGCGCAGTACCACCTCCGACGACTGGTCCGCGACGGCGAGCTCGATGTCGAGCGGGTCGGTGGACGGACCCACTACTTCGAACCGTCGTTCGATCCGTGGGAGCGACGAGCGCTCGCGTTCCTTCGACGCGAGACCGCCCGCGAGATCATCGTTCGACTCCACGCAGAGGGACCGACGCGATCCGCGTCGCTCGCGAACGAGCTCGATCTCGCGCGGAGTACAGTCTCGTGGCACGTGTCTAACCTCGTCGACAGCGGCGTCGTCGAGAAGTCGGATGACCGTCCGATGACGCTCTCTCTGGCCCGTCCCGAGCGGACGGCCGACCTCCTCGACGAGGTCTCCCCGTCGCTTCCGGACCGCGTCGTCGACCGGTTCATCAGGACCGTGGACAGCCTTCTCGACTGACCTCGGTCGTCCGCCCGTCGGTGCCGTTCGTCGATCGCACCAGATCGGTTAGGCGGGGTCGTCCCGTCGATCCATCATGCGCGAGTTCGCGGTCAACGTCGATCTCTTCGATGCTCCGTCTCCACTCGCCTCGACGGGTACGTGTGAACCGGCCGGGACGATCCACTCGACCGAGCCGCTGAGCCTGGTCGTCTTTCTCCTCATCGGACTCCTCGGCGGCGCACACTGCCTCGGGATGTGCGGTCCACTCGTCACCACTTACGCAGATCGGATGCGAGATACCGCCCCTGGAAGCGGTGGCGGTAGCGGGTCGCGGAGCGAGCGGAGATCCAGTTCCGGGCGGAGCGGTCGCGATGACGACCTCACGGTCCGACAGGTGCGTCAACACGCGCTCTTCAATCTCGGACGGGCGGCGAGCTACGCCACGCTCGGTGCCCTCTTCGGGCTCGCCGGGAGCCTGGTGTTCGTCACGGCGCGGACCGTCACGACGATCGCCGCCGACGTCCACGCGGCTACCGGCCTGGTCGTCGGAGGAGCTATCATCGCGATCGGTCTCCGGTACGCACTCCACCTCGAACTGCGATCGATCCCCGTCCCGGGGATGGCCACCGCGTCCGGGTTCGTCACCGGTCGGATCGTCCCCCGCGTCGACGCGTGGGTCGGCGACTGGCGGATCGTCGGGCTCGGTGCCGCCCACGGCTTCCTCCCTTGCCCGCTGTTGTACCCGGCGTTTCTGTACGCGTTCGTGCAAGGAAGTGCATTCGGCGGCGCGGCCGCCCTCGGCGCGCTCGGCGTCGGAACGGTTCCAGCCCTTTTCCTCTTCGGAACGGTGTTCCAGTCCGTGAGCCTCGATACTCGAATGCGGCTCCATCGAGTTCTCGGCGTCGCGTTCGTCGTCCTCGGATACGTCCCGCTGCAACACGGACTTGCGACGCTCGGCGTGCCGCTGCCGCACCCGCCGATCCCGTACTACTCGCCGTTATGATTCGGGTCGTTCGTCGATCGCACCAGACCGGTTATGAGCTTCAGGCCCCTCGATAACGTATGCGACGCCGAGCGCTGCTCGGAGGGATCGGTGCGGTGACGACCGGCGCGTCAGCCGGCTGTACGGCGCGATTGTTCGACGACGGGGCCGAGGGGACCGTCTTGGACCCACAGGAGGACCAGACCGCCGACAGCGAAGACCTGGCGTATCCCGCGTACGGACAGCCTCTTCCGGAGTTCGAACTCCCCGACCCGCTCGCCGGGACGACGGTCGACAGTGCGGCGCTGGATCGGACGGCGCTCGTGACCGCGATATTCACCTTCTGTCCCGCCGAGTGCGGGATCCTGCTCCGGCAGCTGGTCACGGTACAGCACCGGATCGACGAAGCGGGACTGACCGATGCGGTCGTGTTCCTCCCGATCACGTTCGATCCAGAGCGAGACGACGAGGACGCACTCCGCGACAACGCAGCGGAGATCGGCGTGAACCTGGACGCCGGCAACTGGCGGTACCTTCGGCCGGACTCGCCGGACCGAGCGAAAGCGGTCGTCGAAGAAAAGCTGGGAATCGGCTTCGAGCGGACGACCGAGAGCGATCGGCTGGAAGGGTACGACTTCAACCACCTCGTCGTCACGCTCCTCGTCAACCCCGACGGGGTAGTCGAGCGCGCGTACCGCGGCGAGAACGTCGATCCCGATCGGATCACGGGCGACGTCGAAGCCGTCGTGGACGGGTTCTCCGACGAGTAGTGCGGTCGATTCGGAGAGCAGAACGTATTTGAGGGATGACTCTCACCGAGGGGAACGCCCATGGGGTTCCGGGCCGTGTCTCGGCCGTGAACATCGATATTCTGCTGTACGACGGCTTCGACGAGCTGGACGGGATCGGCCCGTACGAGGTGTTCGACTACGCGCTGGACTACGCCGCCGGCGGCGACCGCGTCGGGCGCGTCCGATACGTGACGCTCGGCGACCGCGACCAGGTGACCGCGAGCCACGGGACCCGCGTCGGCGTGGACGGCGTCCTGGCGGCGCCGAGATCCGCCGACGTTCCCGACCTGCTCGTCGTTCCCGGCGGCGGGTGGAACGCCCGCGACGAGGAGGCGAGCGCGTGGGCGGAGGCGCGGAAGGGGGACGTGCCCCGCGCGCTCGCGGACCACCACGCCGCCGGCACGCGGATCGCCTCGGTGTGTACCGGGTCGATGCTGCTCGCTGAGGCCGGCGTCACCGACGGGCGGCGCGCGGTCACCCACGCGTCAGCGATCGACGAGCTGCGCGAGTCGGGCGCCGAGGTCGTGGACGCGCGCGTCGTCGACGACGGCGACCTGCTCACCGCGGGCGGGGTGACCTCCGGGATCGACCTGGCCCTCTACCTCGTCGAGCGGGAGCTCGGCGCGGAGATCGCCGACCGCGTCGCGACCACCATCGAGTACGAGCGGCGGTACGAGGTCGCTCGCGGCGCCGACCGCGCCTAGCCGCCGGCGCCGTCCTCGGGCAGCGGGGCGTCGACCTCGCCGTCGTCGGTCTCGTTGCTCGTCGTTTCCCCGTCGGCCTCGACCGTGATCACGGTGCAGTCGAGCTCGCTCCGGAGGAACGAGTCGATGTCAGGGTCCGAGAGGAGCTTCTGGACCATGCGCCGCCAGCGCCCGGCCTGCTTCGAACCGATGACGACGACGTCGGCCTTCTCGGCGACGATCTCCTCGAGGATGGTCTCCTCGACGAGGAACCCCCGCCGGACGACGTACCGCGCGCGGTCGACCTTGCCGATCTGCCCTTCGACGGCGCGTTTGAGGTCGCTGCGGGAGACGCCCCCGGAGTTCTGATACAGGTCCACGTGGAGGATCGTGAGGTCGGCGTCGCGCTCCTCCGCGACGCGGACGGCCTCTCGCAGCGTCGCCGCCGAGTGCGACGACGGCGGGAACCGGACCGGGACCACGACGAGAGTCATGTCTAGAGGGTTGCATGCGAGGGATAAATACGCTGTCGGTGCGAATACTGGAGTTGAGAATCGAGAGGCCACTCTTCACGGACGGACGACGCGGGAGTCCACGGCTTCGGCCGTGGGGTTCTGACCGGCTTCGTTAGACTTCGTCGCGATCGGTGTAGGTGTACCGGCGGCCGACGGTGCCGGCGTCGGTGAACACGAAGAAGTCGGCGAAGCCGAAGGCGACTCGGGAGCCGTCTTGGAGGCCGCTGAACGTCCCCCTGACCGCGACGGTGTCGCCCTCGGTCGTCAGGGAGCGGATCTCGTGTGCGCCCTCAGTGAGGGGTCGCCCGTCGAGATAGAAGTCGCGGAGGTCGTCGGTTCCCTCGATGTCGTCCTGACCGGGGCGCTCGTAACGGACGTCCTCGTCGAAGAGCGCGAACACGGACTCGTACGCTTCCGCATCGATCGACTCGTAGTACGACCGGACGACGTCCGGATCCGCGTTGTCCATGGTTCGCGTTCGACGCAACGTGACAAGTAGGCTGTGATTCGACGGACGCCACGTCCCTCGTCCACTCGACACCCAGGCGAGACCGAGAACACGAGTCGGTTCACCCCATCAGCAGGCGCAATCGGAGATCCGCGAGGCGCGACCCCGTCCCGCTTCGGGTACCGCCGCCGGTATCGACGCGCTTCCGGGCGCCGTCATCCTTCCCGCGCCGTCTCCGACCCGTCGTCCGACTGCCAGCGGAAGGCGACCTCCCAGCGTCTGCCCGCTTCGCTCTCGGTCGTCTGCTCGATGACCTCGACGTCTCCGAGCGGTCGCCGGAGCTCTCCGCTCCCGTCGTGTGCGGGCTGCATCCCCTCGTAGCGTCCGGTGAGCTCCTCCCGGAGTTCCCGGAGGTAGGCCGCGAACTCCGCCCGGTCCATCGACTCCTCGCGGTGGGTCTCGTGCGCAGTCGCCCCCCGCCCGACGCCCCCGGCTTTGCCCGAGGTGTGACCCCCGTGGACGGCGTTGATCACCGCCCCGAGGAGGAGGATGATCGCCGAGAAGTACAGCCAGGTGATGACGACGACGACACCGCCGAAGAAACCGCTGGAACCGTCGCCGCTGAACTGGAGATACACCCGGAATAGCGACTGGAAGGCCGCCCACCCGAACGCGGCGACGAAGACGCCCGGAAGAATCTCGCGCCACCCGAGATCCGCGTCGGGGAACCGGTAGTACATCGGGAGGAACGCGGCGACGAGCCCGCCGATCAGCGCCAGCGTCGTCGCGACGCCGACGTGCGGGACCGCGTCGGAGAACCTGACGAAGACCGCCGTAACCCCGACCGTCGCGAGGATCGCGACGACGATGGCGACGAACACGACGAGGCCGTCGACCAGCTTGTCGACGAACGAGTTGCGATCGGTCGTCTCGTAGATCTCCGAGAACGCGGTGTCCAGGCCGCGGAACACTTTCAGGGTTCCCCAGATCAGGACGACGAGACCGACGATCGAGGCGCTCGAGGAGCCGTTCTCGCCGCGGAATATGTCCTCGACGACGCCCGCGATCGGGTCGGGGAACGTCTCTCCGGCGAGCGCGATGAGCCGGTCCTCGAGTCCGGTACCAGTCGTCGACGCGACCAGCAGGAGGAGGATCAAAAGGGGAGCCAGCGAGATGAAGGCGTTGTACGCGATGCCGGCCGCCATGAACGTGACGTTCTTTTCGGACACCTCGGTCAGGGTCTGCTTGGCCGTTCCCACGAGGGACGTGAGGCGTTTCATACCGGATCGTACGGTCGCGCAGGTAAAACGGGGAGGCTGGCAGTTGCAGGGGCGATGACCCGGGGGCAGAGTGGAGACAGTCCGGGCGTGCGGCTCGCTCCGCTCGCCGTTCCGGGCTGTGACTCGTCTGCTCAATTCGGTCCGTGAGACTTCCGGCTGCTCACGTTGTTCGCAGCAGAAGTCCGCCCTCCCCGAATTGAACACCGGAAGACGTGCTCGCTTCGCTGCGCGCGACTTCCGAGCCCCCGCTCGCTTCGCTCACGGGGACGGGGGACAAGTCGATCCACGGTCAGCTTCGGCTCGACCGAAAAGCCAGTCCGCCCTCCCCGAATTGAACCCGCCGAGACAGTCCGGGCGTGCGGCTCGCTCCGCTCGCCGTTCCGGGCTGTGACTCGTCTGCTCAATTCGGTCCGTGAGACGTCCGGCTGCTCACGTTGTTCGCAGCAGAAGTCCGCCCTCCCCGAATTGAACGGGGGACAAGTCGATCTACAGTCGACTGCTCTACCAGGCTGAGCTAAGGGCGGTCACTGAGTTCTAGCCGCTGGATCGGACTTAAGCGTTCCCTTTCAGCAGAGGTGTGATCCGCGGTACCGCGGGCGTCTCGGGGCCGCGACCGGTCCACTCCGACCTCGCACGCCGCGCGCGGTTTTTAAGTCGCTCGCGGCGGGAGCGGAGGTATGGCCGACGGCGACGACAGACAGGCGACGTTCGGGTCGGACGGGAGCCTGGAGACCGACACGACGCCGGACGCGACCGGCGAGAACGACTTCGGCGAGCCGAAGGAGCCGAACGAGACCGACGGCGGCTACAACCGCTACGCCGTCTCCAGCCTCCTCCAGAAGGCCGTGCGCCGCTCCGACGAGGAGGTCGCCGCGTGGGCCGCCTGGGAGCTGGCGCGCTCCGGCTACGCGTGGAACCTCTGGGACCGCCTGACGCTGTACGTCGTCGAGGACCTCCGCGCCGGCAGCGACGTCGCGCTGACGATCCAGCGGTACGAAGAGCTCGCCACGGAGCGCTGGGAGCCCGCCGAGTGGAAGGGCCGCCTCTGTGCGATTCACGCCGCGCTGGCGGCCGCCCGCGCGCGGTCGACCCGCGAGGGACCCAACGCCGACGAGTACTTCAGAGCCGTCGCAGAGGTCCGCGCCGAGGCCCGCGAGCGCGGCGAGGAGCCCGCCCACGACTTCCCCGTCGGCGACCTCGAACCCGGCGGTCGGTTCGACGCGATCTTCGACGCGCACACCGGCGAGGGGTCGAGGCTGGGCCGCGGTACGCGCTTCTTCAAGACGCGCGGAGCGCGCGTCGGCCCGGAGGGCGAGGGCGAGCACAGCGCCCGCTGGCAGCGCCTCGCGATGCTCCTCGACGACGAGCGCGAGTACTCCGCCGCCGAGCTCGACCGCGCCGTCGAGCCGGTCGACCCGGACGACCCGTGGCACGAGCCCGAGACGATAGGAGGAGGAGACGAGAAAGGCGGCGACGCGAAGGCCGACGACGGACGCCGCGACGGGCGGGACACGGACGGCGAGGGACGCGACGCCGACGACGCAGACGGATCGCTCTCCGACTTCTCGACGTAGCCGCCGAGCGACCGCCGACGTGGACGTCCCGCCGCGGACCCTGGCGCGCGCGGAACCACCAACGCTCCGGATCGCCGGCTCCGCCAACCATTATGCGGACGCGGCCGAAAGGCGGGCATATGACGGACGTGGCAATCGTCGGCGGCGGACCGGCAGGGCTCAGCGCGGGGCTGTTCGCGGGCAAGAACGGGCTCGATGCGGTCCTCTTCGACACCGACAAGACGTGGATGCACAAGGCGCACCTGTTCAACTACCCCGGGATCGGGTCGGTCGGCGGCAGCGAGTTCCTCGCGACCGCTCGACAGCAGGCCGACGACTTCGGGGTCGACCGGAAGCAGGGCGAGAAGGTGACCGGGGTCGAAGCGTCGGGCGACGGGTTCGCAGTGACCACCGAACAGGGCGAGTACGAGGCCGACTACCTCGTGCTCGCGACGGGCGCGAGCCGCGACCTCGCGGAGTCGCTCGGCTGCGCGTTCGACGAGGACGACACGGTCGACGTCGACGTCTCGATGGAGACGAGCGTCGACGGCGCCTACGCGACCGGCGGGATGGTCCGCGCGGAGGAGTGGCAGGCGGTCATCTCGGCCGGCGACGGCGCGGCCGCGGCCCTCAACATCCTCTCGAAGGAGAAGGGCGAACACTACCACGACTTCGACGTCCCCGACACCGCGACCGCGGTGTTCGGCGGCATGATCGACGACGAGTAACGGCTCGTCCGCGGCCGGCGTTTTCCGCGGCGCCGATCAGTCGTCTGCGGCGTCCACGACGTCAACGTCGGTCGGGTTCGCGCCGCCGTACCGCTCGACGAGCGCGTCGAGCTCCGCGGGGTCGTCGACGCCGGGCAGCCGCTCCGTCGCGGTCTCGCAGCCCGCGTCGATAGCGAGCCGCTCGCAGACGCGGTCGCTCGTCGCCTCGGCCATCTCCCGGTACGTCGTGAGCTTCCCGCCCACGACGCTGAACAGGTTCGGGACCCCCTCGTCGGCGTGGTCGATGACGGTGAAGCCGCGGGAGATGCCGCGCCGGTCGGACCCCGACTCGTCGGGCGCGTACAGGGGACGCACGCCCCACCACCGCCTGACTTCGGGGGCGTCGGCGACGGCCGGAAGCATCGCGGCGCACTCCTTGACCGAGCGCTCGACCTCCCAGTCGGCGGTCTCGTAGTCGTCGGGGTCCGAGACGGGGACGCTCGTCGTCCCGAGGACGACCTCGCCGTCGTGGGGAACCACGATGTCGCCGTCGGCGGGGTCGCGACACCGGTTCAACACCGGGCCGAGCCCCTCGTGATCGACGGAGACCATCACACCGCGGCTCGGCGCCATCCCGACCTCGACGCCGGCCATGTCGGCGATCCGGTCGGCCCACGCCCCCGTCGCGTTGACGACGCACTCCGGTTCGAGGGTCGCGTCGAGCGCGCCGCCGACGCGGACGCGAGCGACGCCGCCGTCCGCCCCGTCGCCGACTTCGATCCCCTCCACCGGGGAGTGCGGGTGGACCTCGCCCCCGTGTCGCTCGGCGTCGGCCGCGTTGGCGGCGACCAGCCGCGACGGGTAGATCACCCCGTCGGGCACGCGGAACGCCTCGGCGACGTCCCCCGAGAGGCCGGGCGCCAGCGCTCGGGCCTCGTCGCCGTCGAGCCGCTCCGCCTCGATGCCGATCGCCTCGCAGGCCGCCAGCTTCTCCGCGAAGTAGTCGGGGTCGTCGCCCGTCAACCGGACGAACAGCCCGCCGGTCTCGCGGACGCACGCCCCGGCGATCTCCCGGAGCGTGCGGTTTTCGGACAGGCACTCCTCGGCGCCCGGCGCGTCGGCCTCGGCGTAGCGAGCCCCGCTGTGGAGCAGGCCGTGCGAGCGCCCGGAGGTGCCGCTCCCGAGCCCGCCCCGATCGACGAGGGCCACGTCGACCCCGCGGAGCGCGAGGTCACGTGCGACGCCGGCCCCGGTCGCGCCGCCCCCGATCACGAGGACGGTCGGGTCGTCGCTCACGCGGGGTCACCCCGGCTGACGCCGGCTCGGTCGGGTTCGAACCCGGTTCGATTTCCCCGCGTACTCGCGTGTACCGGTCCTCCGAATCTCATGTGATCCGTTACGACCCGTCACACTTGAGGCTGCCGTCGGCGGTGGTCGAACAACCGAGCTATCGACCGTCTCGGAAGCTCTAACGACGTATCGGACCAGCGAGCGTCGAACGTTCAGTGCCGGCGGGCGGACGCCGCGCACGTAAAAGGAAAAACGGCGATCGCGTCTCAGTTGCCCGTCTCGATCGGCGCGCCGACGAGGTTCCCCCACTCGGTCCAGGAGCCGTCGTAGTTACGGACGTCGTCGTAGCCGAGCAGCTCGTGCAGGAGGAACCACTCGATCGACGAGCGCTCGCCGACGCGGCAGTAGGTGATGGTCGACTCGTCGCCGTCGACGCCGGCGTCCGAGTACAGCTCGCGGAGCTCGTCGGCGCTCTTGAACGTCCCGTCCTCGTTCAGGGTGGTCGCGATGGGGACGTTGCTCGCGCCGGGGATGTGGCCGCCGCGCTGGGCGGTCTCGTTGAGCCCCTCCGGCGCGATGACCTCGCCGGAGAACTCCTCGGGAGAGCGGACGTCGACCATGGGGATCCCCTCCTCGATCGCCTTGTCGATATCGTCCTTGTACGCGCGGACGCTCTCGAACGGGCCGCGGGCCTCGTACTCGCGCGGCGTGAAGTCGGGCTCCTCGGTGGAGAGCGGGTAGTCGTTGTCGACCCAGTACCCCTTCCCGCCGTCGATCACGCGGACGTCCTCGTGGCCGTAGTACTTGTAGATCCAGTAGCCGAACAGCGCGAACCAGTTGGGGACGCGACCGCCGCCGTAGACGACGACGGTCGTGTCGGCGTCGATGCCGCCCTCGCCGTTTCGCTTCGCGAAGTTCTCCTTCGAGACGATGTCGCGCTCCGTCTCGTCGGTGAACACCTCGTCCCACTCGAAGTTCAGCGCTCCGGGGATGTGCCCCTCCTCGTAGGGCGTGTACTCCGACTCGTCGGTGACCGTCGGGTTGTTGATCTCGACGAGCCGGAGGTCGGAGTCGTCGTCCTGGAACGCGTCGAGGTTCGATTCCACCCAGTCCGCCGTGACGAGTGCGTCGTCTGACATCGTCACGTGTTACGCGGTCGATGGGTTTGGAACCCCCGGTAATGGTGGTCCTTGCCGTGGCCTCTGACGGAGCGACGAGACGGTCGGATCGCGCCGATCGGGGCGCAGCGAGAGCGCTACCGGATGACCGTCACGGGCACGTCGGCCTTGTCGACGACGCTCTTCGCGACGCTGCCCACCACCTGCTCGCGCTCCTCGCTCAGCCCGCGGTGTCCGACGTAGATCGCGTTCACGTCGGTCTCGGCCGCGTACGCGGTGATCGCGTCGGCCGGCCGACCGGTGAGCAGCTGCGTCTTCACGTCGATCGACTCGTTTCCGACCGCCTCCTCGGCGATCGCGCGGGCGTTCGCGAGGACGTCCTCGCCCGCGTCGACGGCGGCTTCCTCGCCCGGGAGGATGAGCGTCCCGTCGACGAGCTCGGAGTCCGGCGTCAGCACGTGGGCGATCTCGAGGGTCTCGTAGAACGCGACCGCCTGGCGGGCCGCGTACCGGACGGCCTCGTCGCTCTCCGTCGACCCGTCGGTCGCAACGAGATAGCTCATGTCCGGAGATCGGCCCGGCTCGCATATAACTCCTGTCCGGCGTTCTCACGCCCTGCGGTTCCGGTTCCCCTCAGCCGAGGTCTATCGGTCGTGCGACCATCTCGCCCCACGGCTCGAAGCCGTACCGGTCGTAGAAGGCCCGCGCGCGCTCGTTCGCCGGGTCGACGTCGAGCACGATCCGATCGAGCGGGAGCGACTGGTCGCCCGCGAGGTCGACGGCGGCCGCCATCAGGTCGTCGGCGACGCCCGTGCCGCGGCGGTCGGGAGCGACGTAGAGCTCGTTGACCACCGCGGCGTCCCAGATCATCGCGAGCCGCTCGGGGAGCACGAAGACGTAGCCGACGACGTCTCCGGCCTCGGCGGCCGCGCCGTCGCCGCCCCCGCCGTCGGCCGCGCCGTCGTCGCCCTCCGCGACCGCGACCGTCACGCACCGCTCGTCGTCCGCGACGCACCGCTCGACCCACGCGAGCCACCGATCGCGG
Source organism: Halorubrum sp. AD140 (assembly GCF_034497445.1). Taxonomy (NCBI): domain Archaea; kingdom Methanobacteriati; phylum Methanobacteriota; class Halobacteria; order Halobacteriales; family Haloferacaceae; genus Halorubrum; species Halorubrum sp. AD140. The sequence goes on along the minus strand of NZ_JAXRUU010000001.1, from coordinate 35,014 downwards.
TAGCCGTCGGTGAGCTTCCCCTCGTAGACGGCCGCCTTGTCGTCGCCGCCCGTGTTCTCGCCGAGCCCGCGTTCGAAGGCGAGCTTGCAGTCGTAGAGCCCCTCGGCGTCGGTCTCGGGGTCGTACGGCCTGACGACGACCGTCATCGGTCTCCCCCGGCTCCGGCCCTGGCGTCCGCGCTGCCGTCGTCCGTGGCGTCCGCGCCGCCGCCGTCCGTGGCGTCCGCGCCGCCGCCCCCCTCGTCCAGTTCGCCCTCCAGCACGAACTCGGCGAGCGTCGGGACGAAGGTTCCGATGTCGGTGACCATCCCGACGGCCTGCGCCGAGCCGCGGTCGAGCAGCTGGGTGACCGTCGCGGGGTTGATGTCGACGCAGACGGTCTTCGTCGTCGACGGGAGGCAGTTCCCGACCGCGACGGAGTGCAACAGCGTCGCGAGCATGAGCACCACGTCGGCCTCGTGGGCCTGCTCGCGGATCGCGTTCTGGGCCTCGACCGCGTCGGTGACCGTGTCCGGGAGCGGGCCGTCGTCGCGTATCGAGCCCGCGAGCACGACGTCGACGTCGTTCTCGACGCACTGGTACATCACGCCCTCCGTCACGATCCCCTCCGCCACGGCCGCCTCGATCCCGCCGGCGCGGATGATCTCCGATATCGTCCAGATGTGGTGTTTGTGTCCCTTCCGGGGATGTTCGAGGGTCTCGACGTTCATCCCGAGCGACGTGCCGTACAGCGAGCGCTCCAGGTCGTGGGTGGCGAAGCCGTTCCCGGCCGAGAGCGCGTCGACGTACCCGGCCTCGACGAGGTCGGCGAGCGCGTCGCCGGCGCCGGAGTGGATCACCGCCGGGCCCGCGACGACCAGCACGTTCCCGCCCGAGCGCTTCACCTCGCGCAGCTCCGCGGCGACCTCCCTGATCGTGGACTCGGAAGGCCGCTCCGAGGAGACGCCGCCCTGCATGAAGCCGAAGGCGCTCCCTCCGCTTCGGGGGCGCTCCGGGGGTCGCACCCGGATTCCGGACTGGTCGGTCGCGATCAGGTCGCCCTCTTCCACCGCGTTGAGCACCTTCGTGTACGCGTGCGGTTCGCCGTCGGGGCCGCCGTGGGGGTCCACGACCAGCGCGCAGTCCATCTCGATCCGCTCGACCTCGATCCACTCCCCGTCGTACAGCACCTCGGTCGGATGGTTCGTCGTGGAGTAGAAGTCGGGCGGCACGACCCTGTCCGCGGGGGCCGCGACGAGGTCCACGTCGGTCGGGTCCTCGAGCACCGCCCCGTTCTGATGGAGCTCGTGGAGGATCGCCTGGAGCGTCTCCGGGGCGTCAGCCGAGACCGTCAGCCGGCAGTACGACTCCTCGTCCTCGTGTTTCCCCACGTCGAACCGCTCCACGTCGAAGGAGCCGCCGAGGTCCATCACCGCGCCGAAACAGCGCTGCATCGTCCCGCTGTCGATGATGTGGCCCTCGATCTCGACGGTGCGTTCGTGGCTCATACCCCACCGTTTCGGCGCGCGGAGAAACCCGTTTCCCCTCGCGGGGGCGCGGCGGTCGGTGACGCGGAGCGCGGCGGTCGGCGACGCGGAGCGCGGCGGTCGTTCCGTCAGATCATCCCGAGCGCCGCGAGGATCTGATTGCCGAACACCATCGCGATCAGCCCTGCGAGCATGACGAGCCCGGAGGAGACGGTGATCGTGCGGACCGCCGCGTGCCGGTCTGAGAGGGGGAGCCGGCTGATCACCGCCTCCGCGACCATCCGGAGGATCCGGCCGCCGTCGAGCGGGAACGCCGGCAGGCAGTTGAACAGCGCGAGCTGGATGTTGATCCACCCGGTCCAGAAGAGCAGGTTCGCGAGCAGGAACGTCCCGCCGCCGAGCGCGCCGAGCGCCCCGTCGACCACGTAGAAGTTCGTCACCTCGCCGGTGAATCCCGCGAAGTTGAACGGGAGCCCGAACAGGCTGCCGAGCGGGAGGATGAGCGAGACGAACACGAGCCCGAGCGGCGACTCGGTGAGTCCCCCGAGCGCGACGCCGTCGGTCGCGCTCTCGCCGCCGTCCCCGCCGAGCAGCTCGAGGTACGCGCCGGCCGGGTACTCGGAGACGCCGAAGTCGTCGAGCGCCAGCCCGCTCGCGCCCGGGAAGACGCTGACGCCGACGAACCCGCCGTCGCGGTTCGGGTGGGGGTCCAGCTCGACGTCGTAGCTGACGCGCTCGTCGTCCCCGTCGTACGCGATCACCTCGACGGTCTCGCCGGCCTCTCGCTCGCCGAGGACCGCCGAGAGGTCGTCGTCGTCGTGGATCCGCTCGCCGTCGATCTCGACTATCGTCAGCGGCTCGCCGGGGGTCGCCCCGGCGTCCGCGAGGGGGCCGTCCTCCTGCACGCCGAGCGCGTACGCGCCGACCGGGATCTCGGCGCTCCCGTTCGTCGAGTTCTCCGTCCACGGGCCGTCGGCGTCGCTGCCGTCGGGCGCCGACACGGACACCGTCGCGCGCTCGTCGTCGCCGACGGCGTCGAAGAACGCGCCCTCGGTCGCCACCGGCTCGCCGTTCACCGACTCGACGGTCACCGGGTCCTCGGTGATCGTCAGGTCGAGCGGGTTGCCGCCGGCCGAGCCGACCACCTGGAGCGCTCGCGTCACCTCGGCGGTGCGCTCCCCGTCGCCGTCGTCGGCCGTGACCGTCACCGTCTCGTCGGCGTCGGAGAGGGCGGCCTCGAACTCGGCGGCGGTGTCGACCGGCTCTCCCTCGACCGCGACCAGCCGGTCCCCGCTCCCGATGTCGGCCGCGGCGGCCGGCGAGCCGGGATTCACCTCGCCGACGGCGTACCCGGCCGCCGGCGAGATCGCGCCGACGACCGGGCCGAAGAGCAGCGCGAACACGAGCACCGTGAGCAGCGTGTTGGCGGTGACGCCGGCCGCGAACATGCGGGCGCGGGCCCCCCGCGAGGCCGCCTGCGTCGCCTCCTCGTCCGGCTCCACGAAGGCGCCGACCGGGAGCAGCGCGAAGAAGACGAGCCCCATCGACTCGATGTCGATGTCCTCGACGCGGCAGAGCAGCCCGTGTGCGCCCTCGTGGACGACCATCGCGATCGCGAGGCCGGCGACGATCTCGAGCGCGACCGACAGCGGGAGGAAGTCGTTGACGCCGGGGATGATGAGGAAGTTCTGCGGCTGCTGGATCGCGGAGGGCTGGGTGGCGTCGAGCGCCGAGAGCGCCGACGAGAGGATGAGAACGAACGACCCGACCATCGCGACGAGCGCGCCGCCGAGCCCGAGGTTCGCGAGCCCGCGCCAGAACCGCTTCGGCGTAGCGAGCCGGTCGAGGAACGCTCGCCCGCGGAGCGTGCGGAGCGTCAGTATCGGGCCGGAGACGCGGACCGACCCGGGGAGAATCCCTCGGTTCTGCAGCCACAGCGCGACCGCGGAGTACGCGAGGATCCCGGTGAGGACCCACAGGAGGGTGTTCGCGGCGAACAGGTCCGTCAGCGCGTTCATTATCGGCACGTCCGTGTCCGTCGGGTGTAAGGCGTTCGGTTGTCGAGACCGCGGGGTCACCGGTGCTCGGAGTCTCCTCGGCGCGAGACGCCACCGCGATCGAGGAGAAACGACCGCGAACTCAACACCCAAGTACCCCCCGGGCCAACGTCCTCGTATGCTCGCACTCATCGACTTCGCCTCGCGACTCGTCGGCGACGTCGGCCGGTTCGTCGACATCTTCCTGAACGACCTCATCCTGGGCGCCGGCGACCCGCTGTCGGCGCTGCTCGTCCTCGTCGGACAGGTCCTGATCGTCGCCACGATGGCCGCGTTCGGCTACATGGCGGTGGGCGCCCTCTTACAGGAGATCGGCGTGACGCTCCCCTCGCTCGGCGGTCGCGGGCGGTCGGAGTAGTCCGCCTCGCCTCGTCACGGTCCGCCTCGCCCCGTCACCGGATGGCTTCGTCATCGGCTCGGTTCGTCACGTCCTGACCGACTGCCAGGTCGTCGCCCGGACTGGGCCGCTCAGTCGTCGCCCGGACTCGGCTGTTCCCCGGCGGAGGGAAGAGTGCTCCCGCTCGCCGGGGAGGCCGACGGCACGTCACCGCTCGCCGGCACGACGAACTCGTCGAGCCGCGCGAGCAGCGCGTCGGACTGGTCCGACAGCGCGTGGGCCCTGTCGGCCACCTCGGAGACGGTCGCGGTCTGCTCTTCGGCCGCCGCGGCGACGGTCTCGGCCTCCGTCGCGGTCCGGCCGCTGACCGTCGCCACCTCGTCGACCACGTCGACGACCTCCTGCGTCGTCCGCGCCTGATCGTCGGTCGCGGCGCTGATCTCCTGGACCGTGGCGTCCACCGTGGTCACCTCTTCGACGACCTCCTCGAACTCCCGGAGGGTGGACTCGATCGTGTCGACGCTCTCGGACACCTGCGACTCCATGTCGTCGACGTCGGCGGCCGTCTTCGCGGAGGCCTCCTGCACCTCGTCGATGCGGTCCGAGATCGCCGCCGCCTCCCCGCGCGTCTCCTCCGCGAGCGCCTTCACCTCGTCGGCGACGACGGCGAAGCCGTCGCCCGAACCGTCGGCCCGGGCCGCCTCGATCGAGGCGTTCAGCGCCAGCAGGTTCGTCTCCTTCGCGATCCCGTCGATCACGGCCGCGATCTCGTCGATCTCGCCGACCCGAGCCACGAGCTCCTCGACCGCGGTCGCGGTCTCCCCGATTTCCGCTTCGAGCGCCTCCAGCTCTCCGATCGCCTCGGCGGCCTCCTCGCGACCGGCCCGGCCGCGGTCCGCGGCGCTCCGCGCGGTCGCGGCCGCGTCGTCGGCCGACGCCGCGATCTCCTCGACCGTCGCCGAGAGCGTGCTCATCTCCTCGGAGACCGACGCCAGCCGGTCGGTCTGTCGGGCCGCGCCGTCGGAGATCTCCTGTACCGACCGCGCCACCGCCTCGCTCGCGTCGTCGACCTCGTCCATGCTGGTACGCACGTCGTCGCTCGCGGCCGCGACCTCGCCGGTGAACGCCTGGACCTCGCTCACCGTGCCGCCGAGGGTGGCGACGAGCCGGTTGTAGTTCTCGACGATCTCGACGTACCGGTTCCCGTCGCTAGCGAGCTCGTCGGCGTCGATCGTCGCGGTGAGGTCGCCCTCCCGCGCGCGCTCGGCCGCGTCGCCGAAGGCGTCGACGAGAGATTCGAGCTCGGTCGTGTACGACTCGAGGTTGGCGGCCATCTCGTCGAGCGCGTCGCCGAACGCCCCCGGCACCGACTCGTCGAGGGCGGGGTCGTCGAACGCCTGCGCGGCGAGCGCGTCGGCCTGCGACGAGACGGTGCCGAGGTACCGCTGGACCTCGGCGAAGGAGCGCACGAGACTCCCGATCTCGTCCGACTGGTCGGCGCCGACGAGCGTCCTCTCGCGGGTCCCGGCCGCCTCGACCGTCGCCGGCTCTCGGGTCGCTTCCCGCACGGGTTCCGCCCCGTCTCCGATCTCGCCGGCGGCGATCGCGTCGGCGCCGGCCTCCAGCCCCCGGAGGGGCGCGACGAAGTCCCGTCGCACGACGAGCAGGGTGTTGTAGATCGCCGCGACCGCACCGAGGAACAGCGCGCCGGAGACGACGGACGCCCGCGTCCCGGAGAGCAGGAACGGCGTGAGGAAGATCCCGACGGTGACGAGGAACTGGATTCCGACCGCCGTCACGACCTTCCGCTCTATCGACTCGGACACGCCGAGCAGGTCCATCGTCCGCCAGAGGATGGCCTCGTACCGGCCTCGGATCCCCCCGCGTCGCCGTCGCGTTGTCGACATAGCAGAGCGTCTCGGCGGCCGGGTTATGAACCTCGCCCCGAGGTTATCACGCGCGATTCTCGATTTCGCGGCCGCGAGAACGTCCCTGGGAATTTAAAAGAGACCGTCGACCGCCTCGGCCGCGAGGTCGACCGCGACCTCGAGATCCGGGCCGAGCGGCGAGCCGACCACCAGCCCGTCGGCGTGCTCGGCGAGCGCCGCGGCCCGCTCGCGGACGGTTTCGGACGACCCGGCCAGACAGAACGCGTCCACCATCGCGGGCGTCACGCGCTCGAAGGCCGCGGAGAACTCGCCGGCGGAGACGCGCTCACCGATGGCCGCGGCCGCGTCCGGGTCGATCCCGTGCCGTTTCAGGACGGGCGGGGCCGCGCCGGCGGCGATGAACGCGACCGGCGGACGGGCGGCCTCGCGGGCGGCGTCCTCGTCCTCGTCGACGGAGACGGCGGCGTACGCGATCAGGTCGAACTCGCCCCGGTGGTCGGGGCGGTCGCCGAGCCCGTCGTCGACCTGTTCGCGGGCCCACGCCAGGTCCGTCGGGTGCGAGCCGTTGAACAGCAGCCCGTCGGCGTGTTTCGCCGCCATCCGACACATATGGGGCCCCTCGCCGCCGACGTGGACCGGAATGTCGGCGCCCTGCGGGGGCTCGTAGTTGAGCCCCGCCCCGCTGGCGTCGAAGGTCCCCTCGTGGTCGACGCGCTCGCCGGCCCACAGCCTCTGGGCCGTCTTGAACGCCTCCAGCACGGGGCGGAGCCCCCGCTCGTCTTCGAGGCCGAGGTTCCGGAGCGTCGAGGGGTCGCCGGGGCCGAGCCCGAAGACGGCGCGTCCCCCCGAGAGCTCGTCGAGGGTGGCGACCCGCGAGGCGAGCGTCACGGGGTGGGTCTCGTACGGGTTGGCGACGCCGGGGCCGAGCCGGACCGAGTCGGTGGCGGTCGCGAGCTGCGAGAGGAACGCCCACGGGTCGCGGTTGTTGTAGTGACACGTCGAGTAGACGGCGTCGTAGCCGGCGTCCTCGGCGCGGACGCCGAGGTCGACGAGGCGATGCAGGTCGTGTTCGGGGGTGAGTTCGATGCCGAGCATGTCTGTGATTACTCCTGGTACTCCCACTGCCGGAGCGCCTGTCGGACGAAGTCGCCCTCGACCTCGCGGAAGTGGCTGTCCGACCCCTCGTGGTCGCCGAACGCCCAGTCGCGGACGACGACGACCGGCGTCCCGCCGTCGCCCTCCCCGGCGACGAGGTTCGCGGCGCTCGCGAGCTCGTCGATCACGTTCTGGACGGTGACGTCCATCTCCCGGCCGTCGCGGTCGCGCTCGCCGCGCCAATCGCGGCTCGCCGGCAGGCCGGCCCAGCCGATCGCGACCCCGCGCTGGCCGTGTCGGAACGGGCGCCCGCAGGTGTCGCTGACGACCACGCGGTCGGCCGCGATCCCCTCGCGTATCCGTTCCGCGCTCTCCGAGGGGCACTCCGGGAGCAACAGCAGGTCGGCGTCGGGGACGTTCGACCGGTCGATCCCGGCGTTGACGCCGATGTGGCCGAAGCGCGTCGCCGTCAGGAGGAAGGGGGCCTCCACGATCAGCTCCGTCGACTCCTCGACGACGGCCTGCGCGAAGCGCGGGTCCTTCTCCTCTCCCGAAATCTCCGCGAGCCGGTCCGCGACCTCCTTCGCCCGCGGTCCGGCCGGGAAGTCGGAGAGGTCGAACGCGCGCCCCTCTGCCTTGGAGACGACGGTGCTGGCGACGACGACGACGTCGTCCTCCCGGAGGTCGACGCGCTCGTCGATCATGGCCGCGAGGTCGTCTCCCTCCCGGATCTCCGGGAGGTCTGGGACGGCGAACAGCTCCATACGCACGGGTGGTCGGCGACGACGAAAAACCCCGCCGATACCGGGCCGGCTTGACGGTAGTCGGGTGGCGGTGCGCCCCGGAGAAAACCAGAGTCGGGCGGCGTCGCGTCCGAGAGAAACCAAGAGAAAACGACATATCCGTCATATTCTCTCGTAATAATAATACGATGTACGGTATACTTCGAAAAATTGCAAACGCATATTAGGAAACACGCGAATTAGTACGTGTTCCAGCCAAACAGCTTTGTGTGACGAGTTACGACTGCCGCCCGCGATGAGCGAACCCACGACCGAAGACGAACCGGACCCGATCGAGACCCGGACGCGCGTCCCGCCGGAACGCGACGAACAGGACTCGATGGTGACACAGACCCGGGCCCCGTGAGCGGGCGCGGACGAACGGCTGCGACCAGTTCCGCGCGGGGTCCCTCCGCACGGCTTATACGCGACACCCCCGAACGCCGGACGTGGACCTCCACGTCCGGTACGAGGGCGACGACGACCCCGACAAGTGCACGGCCCGGAAGCTCGCGCGCTTCGACCTCGCGGAGCTACACCGTTCCGACCGCGCGACCCCCTACGGCGTCGTGCTCAACCCCCACGCCGAGCGCGCGCTCTCGCCCGCCGACGCCGACCTCGCGCGCGAGAACGCGCTCGTCGCGCTCGACTGCTCGTGGGAGTCGGCGGGCGAGAAGATGTTCTCGCTTCCGGGCGAGCACCGCGCGCTCCCGTACCTCGTCGCCGGCAACCCGGTGAACTTCGGCCGACCGATGCGGCTCACGACGGTCGAGGCGTTCGCGGCCGCGCTGGCGATCCTCGGCGAGCCCGAGCACGCCGAGCGGATCATGGCGAAGTTCACTTGGGGGGAGACGTTCCTCGACCTCAACGAGGAGCCGCTGCGCAGGTACGCCGACTGCGAGGACTCGGCCGAGGTCGTCGCGGTCCAGCAGGAGTACCTCGACCGAGAGTGACCGGTCGCGACTCGGCCGCCGGTCCGGACCCGAACATGAGCGCGGTAAGCCTTTTGGACTAGTCGCTCGTATTACACGACGATGGCATCCACAGGCGACGCCGCACCCACGTTCACCGCGACGGTCGGCACGAGCGACCACGAACCGTTCGATATCGACGATCACCTCGGTGACGGCCCGGTGGTGCTCGCCTTCTTCCCGGGGGCGTTCACGCCGCCGTGCACGAACGAGATGGTCGCGTTGCAGGAGCGACTCGACGAGTTTGAGGCGGCCGGCGCGACCCTGTTCGGGGTCAGCGCCGACTCCCCGTTCTCGCAGGGCGCGTTCCGCGAGGCGCACGGGATCGAGTTCGACCTCGTGAGCGACACGGCCGGCGACGCGATCCGTGCGTACGACCTGGAGATGGACATCGCCGACCTCGGACTCTACGGGGTCGCGAACCGCGCCGTGTTCGCGATCGACGCGGACGGCGAGATCGTCTACGACTGGGTCGCCGACGACCCGACCAACGAGCCGGACTACGACGCGGTTCTCGACGCGGTAGAGTCGGCGTAGGCGACCGGTCCTCCCGTTTTTCGGGTCAGTCCCCGAGCACGCCGCCGATCGCCCCGGCCAGCGCCGAGTCGATCGCGAAAAGCAGCGTCACGAACAGGCCGACGACAAGGACGCCCGCACCGCCGAGCAGGCTCCCGATGGGGCCCCCGGCGAGCCCCACGAGTCCGCCGAACGCGGCCAGAAGCAGGGTGACGACGACGCCGCTCACGGAGCCGGCCAGCAGGCCGTGCCACGTACCGGAGAGGAGGCCGCCGCCGGCGACGTAGCCGGCGACGAACCCGCCGATCAGTCCGGCACCGACGTGTCCGACGACCGGAGCGAACGTCGCGAGCAGTCCGGCGATCAGCATCACTACGAACCCGTAGCCGACGGCGCGCCAGTCTGTCATGGCTTCGAGTAGCCGGTCAGGAGGTAAATATTCGCCGGCATCTCCGTTCAAAATAGTGACAGCCGCGCTCGCCTCGTCGACGATGCCGTCGCCGACGCCGGCTGTGATACCCCCTACCACGCGACTCATATACTCGGCTCTCCTACCCTCACTCATGGACCGAACGCGTCTGGAAACGGCCCTTGCGGCGGAGTTCGGCGGGACCGAGGCCGAGCGGCGGGCGGTCGCCCGAGCGGCCCGCGACCTCGCCGACTCGGGGCGGCCCTCCCGGGACCGGGGACACGCGCTCACCGTCGCCGGCGTGGTCGACCACCTCGGCGACGCGCCCGACGGCTCGTCGCTCGTCGAGCGCTGGAACTGGTGGCTCGGGGCCCTCGACGCCGCCTACGGCGGCTACGACTACTTCACGGTGCGGTTCGTCGAGGGCGACGAGGAGGCGGGGCTCCGTCGCTGAATCGGCGCGTCTGCGGCGTCGAAACGAGCGACGATCGGCGGACACTCCCTCTGAGCCCTTCACTTTCAGTTTCACTCCGGGGATGGCTCGCTTATACGGACGCTGCGCTCGATCTCGAAGCCATGAGCGCGACCACCCACGACCGACCCCGGTACGCGACGCCGGCGCGCGTGGACGTCACCGACTGCCGGACGGACCGGATCACCGACCGCGTTCGCACGAATCGCGTGCGCGGGAGCGAGGTGTACCTCGAACGACGCGGGGGACGGACGTTCCTCGTGACGGCGCCGAGGGAGTGACCGCGAAACGGGCTCCGAACCCGAACGCGGCCCCACGGACCGACGGCCTCAGTCGTCCGCCGTGACCGGCGTTCTCGACGTCCCGCCGTCCGAGAGGAGGCTGTCGAGCCCGACGCCGAGCGACTCGTTCGTCAGGGCGACCGACTCCTCACGGGGCGTTTCGGTCGCCAGCGCCCGGATCGCGTCGACGTTCTCGGGGACGACGTCGGCCTCCTGGTGGACGTTCTGGAACAGGTACACGTCTCTTCCCTGGACGCTTATCGACTCCTCCCAGACGCAGTTCTCCCAGAGGTCGCCGCGCGGGCGCCCGACGTCGGCGGCGTAGTCTTTCAGGGCGCCGGCGCCGTCGATCCCGGCGCGCTCGGGGATCAGGAACACGCGGCTCTCGCCCGCGAGGAGCTCTCTGACCGCGGCGGTGCTGGGCGCGTCTTCGAGCGTGACGTTGACGCTGTGGGTGTGCATCGCCGTGACGGGCGCCTTCAGCGCGGCCGTGTCGACGTCGACGTCCGGCAGGATCGTGTTCACGTCGGGGCCGTGGTGTGAGGGGACCGTCATCGGGTCCGGGACGACGTCGTTGATCGGGCCGCGGTCGGTCTCGCTCGGATCGCCGCCGCGGCGGACGAGCGTCACGCGCGCCTTCTCGACGCCGTACGCCTCGTCGAGCGGCGCGAGGAGCCTGGAGAGCCCGGTCGTGTTACAGGAGACGACGCGGAGCGAGTCGGCGCCGCGGGCGGCCTCGTAGCTCCCCCGGGCGTTGAACGATGCGTCGGCGACCGAGGCGTCCTCTCCGCCCTGGTAGATCGCGGGCACGCCGTGGGCCTCGTAGGTCGGTCGGTTGCGCGCGCCGACCCCGGAGGGGCAGCAGTCGACGACCACGTCGACGACGTCGAGCAGGTCAGCCAGCGTTCCGGCGGTGTCGAGGCCGGCGACCTCGAACTCTTCGGCGCGGTCGGCGATCGCGGCGTACAGGTCGTAGCCGCGCCGGACCGCGGCCTCGGCCCCGTAGTTCGGGCCGGTCTTCGTCACGCCGACGAGCTCCATGTCGGGCTGGGCCGCGACCGCGTCCGCGACCCGCTTGCCAATCGTGCCGTACCCGTTAACGCCCACGCGTATCATACCGGATCGTCCACGTGTACGGTGATAATGTTTTCGTAGATTATTGATAGAAATTAACTACGGCGTGAGTAACCGGTCCGTTAATTCGCTGGACGGGAGCGTGTAACTGGAGTTCGAAACGGAGTAAACGGCCCCGGAGGGGAAGGACTAACGCCGAGCGTCACCGAGCGGTCGGTATGCCATCCGATCTGTCCAAGGCGGCGACCACCGCCGTGACCCAGTGTCTGAACGTCGCGCCCGACGAGTCCGTCGTCGTCGTCACCGACGACGAGCGCGAGCCCATCGGGGAGGCGCTGTACGCGGCCGCGTGCGGGGCCACGGACGACGCGACCCTCCTCCGGTATCCGCCGGCCGAGCAGAACGGAGTCGAGCCCCCCGCGCCCGTCGCGGCCGCGATGGCCGAGAGCGACGTCTTCCTCGCGCCGACGACCAAGAGCCTCAGTCACACCCGCGCCCGGGGCGCCGCCTGCGACGCCGGCGCGCGCGGCGCGACGCTTCCCGGGATCACGGAGGACGTGTTCACCACCGGCCTCGACGCGGACTACGCCGCCATCGAGGCCGCGTGCGACGACGTGCTCGCGCAGGTCGCCGGCGCCGACGAGGTGCGCGTCACCTCGCCCGCGGGCACCGACATCACGTTCGGGATCGGCGACCGAGAGTGGCTCTCGGACACCGGGATGGTGCGCGAGCCCGGCGACTTCTCGAACCTGCCGGCCGGCGAGGTGTTCGTCGCGCCCGAGACCGCGACCGGCACCTTCGTCGTCGACGGGACGATGATGCCGCACGGACTCCTCGACGAGGGTCAAGAACTCACCTTCGAGGTCGAGGACGGGCAGGTCACGGGCATCGACGACGACGCGATCCGCGCCGACGTTGAGACCGCCGCGGCGTCGGTCGGCGACGCCGCGTACAACCTCGCCGAGCTCGGAATCGGGACCAACGTCGGCGTCGAAGAGCTCGTCGGCTCCGTCCTCCTCGACGAGAAGGCGGGCGGCACCGTGCACATCGCGATCGGCGACAACGCCGGGATCGGCGGGGAGACGGACGCCCCGATCCACATCGACGGCATCCTCCGGAACCCGACCGTCTACGCCGACGGCAAGGAGATCGAGCTGCCGACCGCGTAGGGGCGGCCGGACCGGAGACGGGTTGTTCAGTTATCCCGGAACGGGGACCTATTCGACGACCGCAAGCGCGACGCCCGCCACGTCCCGCACGCCGACCACCTGGTGTCGCCAGCCGTCGCCGGCGTCGACGCAGAGTGTGCCGGCCGCGGTGACGGCCACGGAGACCCCGGGGCCGTAGCCCAGCGCGACCGCGCTCTCGTCCACGGGGAGTTCGGTCGCGCGCCACGTCTCCCCGTCCCACGCGTCGGTCCCGCGCTCGCCCGCGTCGGTCCCGCGCTCGCCCGCGTGAACGAGGAGGTCGCCGTCGACGACCGCCATCGCGTGGCCGTCGCCGTCGGCCGCGACCGCCTCGGCGGCGCCCTCCAGCGCCGTCATCCAGCCGTTTCCGAGCCAGTAGAGCCCCGACGCCGTCGCCGCGAGGGGCATCCCCGCGCCGGCGACGTCGCGGGCGTCGTCGAGCCCGACCGGGGTCAGCGCGTGGGTCGCGCCCGCCCCGTCGCCCCCGGTGACTCGGTGGACGCCGTCGCCGGCGGCGACGAGGGGACCGTCGATCGCGCGCGGCTCAGACACGGTCCCGACCGAGGCCGCTGCCGGATCGGTCCCACCGTCGGCGGCCTCGATGCGGTCGATCCCGCCCCCCTCGCCGGCGACGAGGAAGGCGCCGGCGTGGGCGCCGACCGCGACCGCCGGGTCCGCGTCGGCCGCGACGGCCTCGAACTCCGGCTCGTCGCCGACGGGGGCCACCCGGAGGCCGTCCGCGGCCGCGATCCCGACGAGGTCCGGACCGGCGTCCCGAGGGAGCACGGCGACGTCGCGGGCCGGCTCGCGGGCGACCATGTCGAACGCGCCGACCTTGTCGGCCGACAGCGCCACCCGCACGACGCCGTTTCCGGTGGCGACGTACGCGTCGGTGCGGCCCGCCGACCCGGCGTACACGCGCTTCTCTTCGATCGAGATGTCGTCCTCCGCGGGTGCCATGGGGTGGGCGTTCGAGCGGGGATCGCATAAGCCCCGCGCGCCGGCGACCTCTCGTGCGTCCCCGTCCGCCGGTCGCCGCGCGCCCGTTCCGACGCCCATTAGGCCGACGGCCGCGTACCCGGAGTCGTGCAATCGGTCGCCGCCGAGGTCGTCGCCCTGATCGCCGAGGTCGCCCCGCGGATCGCGCGGATCGCGGCGTTCATCGCGGCCGGCGTCTTCGCCGCCAACGTCGCGGTCGCGTTCGGGCTGATCCGGTACGTCGCCGGGCTGGCGGGGTGGCTCACCCGCCCCGCGAACCTCCCCGACGAGGTCGGTACCGCGATCCTCACGACGGCGGCGTCGACGACGGCGGGCTACGCCACGCTCGCCGAGTACCGCGAGTCGGGACTGCTCGACGACCGGGCGACGCTCGTCGCCGTGACGATCAACACGTTCTTCGGCTTCGTCCAGCACGTGTTCACCTACTACGTCCCCGTGTTGATCCCGATCCTGGGTGTGCGGACGGGGACGGTCTACGTCTCCGCGCGCGCCGGGATCGCCCTCGCGATCACGGTGACGGGAGTGCTCGCCGGCGGCGTCCTCCTCTCCGAGCGCAACGTGGACCGCTCCGCGCTCGCCGCCCTCGACGCGAGCGGTCCCGAGGCGGACGACCGCACGAGCCGCGAGCGCGTCCGGGAGGCCGCCGAGAAGTCCTGGTCGACGCTCCGTCGGATCGTCCCGCGGCTCGCGGTCGTGTACACGCTCGTGATCGCGTTCGTCAGCGCCTACGACGTCGAGGCGCTGACGAGCGTCGCCGAGCCGATCACCGGGGTCTTGGGGCTCCCCGGCGCCGCGGTCCCCGTGATCGCCGTCTACACCCTCGACACCACTGCCGGGGCGGTGACGCTCGTCGGGACCGAGGCCGGCGTGTTCACCACCCGGACCGCGGTCGCGAGCCTGCTCATCGGCGGGATCCTCTCGTTCGCCGTCTCCACCTTCCGGCGCTCGATCCCCTTCCAGTACGGGATCTGGGGCGCCGAGTTCGGCACGAAGGTGATCGCCGTCAACACCGCGTTGAAACTGGTGTTCATCTCGGCGACGGTCGCGCTGCTGCTCGCGCCGGTGTGGTGAGAGGCCGCCGGCCGCGACGCCGGTCGCCGCGACGTGGCGGATCGACGAGAATGCCGCCCCGCCGTCTCACCCGCGTAGCCCGCGACACGCGTCCGAGACGACCGCGTCGACGCCGACGGCGCGGAGCGCCTCGTACTCGCGTTCCGACGCGATCGTCCACGGCAGCACTCGGAGCCCGGCGTCGCGTGCGCGCGCCACGAGGTCGGTCTGCAGACAGAGCTCGTAGCGGGGACAGAGCGCCTGACACCCCAGCTCCGTCGCCCGGTCGACCGTCGCCTCGACGGCCTCCGGCGCGTACGCGCCGGCGGGCAGGCCCGGAACGAGCGGCCGCAGCACGCGGTTCGGGACCGACTCGCGGACGGCGTACGCCGTCGGGAGCTCCGGAGCGGTCGCCCGGGCCTCCTCGAGGACCGACGGGTGGAACGACGACAGGAGCAGGTCGTGGTCGCGGCCGGCGTGCGCCGAGCGGAGGTCGGCGATCAGTCCCGGCTCCTTGAGGTCGAGCAGCAGGCGCACGTCCGACGGCGTCGCGGCGAACGCCTCTTCGATCGTCGGTATCGGCTCGCCGGACCCGTCGACGTCGAGCCCGGACAGCTCCGCGTAGGGGGTTTCGTCCACGCGTCCCGACCCGTCCGTCACCCGCCCCAGCGTCGCGTCGTGGAAGGCGACGAGCTCGCCCGAGCCGCACCGCCGCACGTCGAGTTCGATACGATCGACGACGGCGGCGGCCGCCTCGACGGCCGCGACCGTGTTCTCCGGGTGGTCGGCCGCACACCCCCGGTGTGCGACGAGCGGCGGGGCCGCGTCGCCTCCCGGCGACGAGTCGGTCTCCGTCGCTGGGGGGTCGGAGCGGAGTCGCGGGGCGACCGCGCCCGACCCGACCCCCGCGCCCGACCCGACCACCGCGAGCGAACCGACGGCTCCCGCGCCCCGCCGCAGCACCGCTCGACGCGTCCGGAACCTGCCCGTGACGGGCGATCCCGGCGCGGTCCGGTTCGCGTCGGTCGGATCGGGCCCGAGGGTGTCCGAGTCGGTCACGGTCTCGCGTCTCGACGTGAGCGTCGCTCTCCTGTCGGAAAAATCGCACGGCGGTCGGAACAGTCGCTCGGCCGGGATCACGTGGAGATCGCACGGCTCGAGCGGTGAGGGCCACCCACGAGCGCCGCGGGTCCGGCGGCGCCGCGTCCGGCCGGCGTCACCTCACTCCAGGTCGAAGCGGTCGAGCTTCATGACCTTGCTCCACGCGTCGACGAAGTCCTGCACGAACGTCTCCTCGCCGTCCGCGGCGCCGTAGACCTCGGCGACCGCGCGGAGGCGGGAGTTCGACCCGAAGACGAGGTCACACCGGGTCGCCGTCCAGTCGACCTCGCCGGTCTCCCGATCCCGAAGCTCGAAGACCTCCTCGTCCTCGGAGACGGGCTCCCAATCGCGGTCGAAGTCGAGCAGGTTGACGAAGAAGTCGTTCGTCAGCGTCTCCGGCTCGTCCGTGAACACGCCGCGGTCGGAGCCGTCGTAGTTCGCGTCGAGGACGCGCATGCCGCCGACGAGCACCGTCATCTCGGGGACGGTCAGCCGCAGGAGCTCGGCCGTGTCGACCATCTCCTCTTCGGGGTCGTGGGGCAGGTCCGCACCGACGTAGTTGCGGAAGCCGTCCACCTTCGGCTCGAGCGCCTCGAAGGACTCCTCGTCGGTCTGTTCCTGCGTGGCGTCGACACGGCCGGGTTCGAAGGGAACCTCGACGTCGTGTCCGGCGGCCGCGGCGGCCTGCTCGACGGCGAGGCTGCCGCCGAGGACGATGAGGTCGGCGAGCGACACCCGCGTGTCGTCGTCGCGCGACTCGTTGAACGTCGCCTGTATCTCCTCGTAGGTCCCCAGCACGGACTCCAGCTCGTCGGGCTGGTTGACCTCCCAGCTCCGCTGGGGCTCGAGGCGGATCCGCGCGCCGTTCGCGCCGCCGCGCTTGTCGCTGTGGCGGAACGTCGACGCGGACGCCCAGGCGGTCTTGACCCGTTCGGCGATGGAGAGGTCGGACTCCGCGATCAGGTCCTCGAGCTCGGCGATCTCCGCCTCGCCGACGACGTCGTAGTCGGCGTCGGGGAGCGGGTCCTGCCAGAGCATCGTCTCCTCGGGGACCTCGGGACCGAGGAACCGCTCCGGCGGGCCCATGTCGCGGTGGATGAGCTTGTACCACGCCTTCGCGAAGGCGTCCTGGAATTCGTCGGGGTCGTCGCGGAACTCCTCTAAGACCGCTCGGAAGTCGGGATCGTGTTTCAGCGCGACGTCCGTCGTCAGCATCATCACGTCCTCTTTGTCCGAGGGGTCCTGCACGCCGGGGCCGGCACCGTCGAGTTCGCCGTTCTTCGTGGTCCACTGCCACGCGCCGCCGGGGCCCCGCTCGGGCTCCCACTCGTAGCTGAGCAGGTTGTTGACGTAGCTCAGGTCCCAGGAGGTCGGCGTGGCGTTCCACGGCCCCTCGATCCCGCTGGTGATCGTGTCCGGGCCCTTCCCCTCTCCGTACTCGTTCTCCCAGCCGAGACCCTGAAGTTCGATCGGGGCGGCCTCCGGATCCGGGCCGAGGTTGTCGCCGGAGTCGGCGCCGTGGACCTTCCCGAAGGTGTGGCCGCCGGCGATGAGCGCGACCGTCTCTTTGTCGTTCATCGCCATGTGGCTGAACGTGTCGCGGATGTTCGCCGCGGACCCGTCCAGGTCCGGCTCACCGTTCGGTCCCTCCGGGTTCACGTAGATGAGGCCCATGACGGTGTTCCCGAGCGCGTCGTCGAGTCTTCCCTCCTCGTCGAAGCGCTCCGCCGAGGTCGACTCCCACTCGTCTTCGGGGCCCCAGTCGACGGCGTCGTCGGGCTCGAACGCGTCCTCGCGGCCGCCGGCGAAGCCGAACGTCTCGAAGCCCATCGACTCGAGGGCGACGTTCCCGGCGAGGACGATCAGGTCCGCCCACGAGAGCTTGCGACCGTACTTCTGTTTGACCGGCCAGAGCAGCCGCCGAGCCTTGTCGAGGTTGACGTTGTCCGGCCAGCTGTTGAGGGGCGGGAGCCGCTGATGTCCGCCGGCCGCGCCGCCGCGGCCGTCGTGCGTCCGGTACGTGCCGGCGCTGTGCCACGCCATCCGGATGAAAAGCGGCCCGTAGTGGCCGTAGTCGGCCGGCCACCAGTCCTGTGAGTCCGTCATGAGCGCTTCGAGGTCCGCCTTCACCTCGTCGAGGTCGAGCGTCTGGAACTCCTCGGCGTAGTCGAAGTCCTCGTCGTACGGACCGACGTCGCGGGCGTTCTGGTCTAAGACACTCAGGTCGAGCTGGTTCGGCCACCACTCCTGGGTACGTGTCATTGTCGGGAGATCCTCGGGGTCGTGTCGTTCGTGAGCGCACCGTCTGCGGCCGTTCGCGTGGTCGGGTCGGTAGGCATTCGGTTCTGTGAACCCTTTCGACCACGTCGAATAAATATCTGGCTACTAGCCTCCGTCCCATACGATTGTAGAAATGCGATTTTGCAAATTGGAAATACTTATTCCTTTTTCTCGAACTTCCAGGAACGCTCCACCGACTCTGAGGCGACGTATCGGGCGCGGAACTCGCTCTTTTCGACGTTTGCAACGCGGGGCGAGTCCGTCTGTCGCGGACCGAGAAACCGAATATGTTCGCCCTACCTTGGGTGGTCGCTTCGGATCGCGTCCCCGCTACGCGGAGTCAGACGCCTCCGCCCACGGATCGCCCACGAGCACGTCCGCGGCGGCTCGCACCGTTCCCACGAGGGTGAGCGCCCAGACCCCCAGCGCGAACCAGCCCCAGTAGGCCGGGACGACGGAGAGGAGTCCGAACGTCCCGATACCGGCGAGGTTCAGCGTACAGGCGGCGTACATCCCCATCGGGAAGACGCGACCCCACGCGGTCGGTCCGTACGCGTGGAGCCGTCTGCCCAGGCCGAGCCGCGACCACGGGAAGGCGACGACCCACGCGGGCGGGTCGCCGTCGGTCCCGTCGGTGAGGAACTTCCAGCCGTCGAGCGCGAGGAGCAGCGGGATCCACCAGGAGGCGATCGTCCACGCGAGGAACGTGACGCCGACGATCACCGGGGCGTACGCCCCCCAGCCGGGAACGGTCTCCAGCCGCGGGCCGAGCGTCGTCCCCGCGAGCGTCGTGATCGCCGCCGCGCCCATCGTGATCCAGTACGGGCCGGTCCAGTCGTCGGGACGGATCGGCCCGTTGAGGAGCCGGTAGGTGACGACGGTTACGACGACGAAGTAGAGGACGTACCCCGAGCCGAAGTAGCTCATGCTCAACAGGACGAGCGCGTTCGCGTAGCCAGCCAGCGGTTCGGCGAGCAGCCCGCCGAGGACGGCGAGCGACTGCATGCAGACGATGACGAGCAGGAAGGCGCCGTCGACGCGCTCGCTCACGTCCGTCTTCCCCGAGCCGATGAACTCGGTCGCGAACAGGTAGTACAGCAGCGCCGGCGTGACGACCGCGGTCACGCCCCACAGCGCGGCCGCGACCGCGACGCCGTCGGAGAAGAGCAGAACCTGCACCCCGACGGTGTTCGTGGCGACGACGAACGTCAGCGCGCCCCAGTGCCGGTTCCGGTCCCGCAGGTCGGCGAGCATACGCTCGGGGAACGCGACGGCCTTGGCGGCGAACAGCGCGAGCAACAGCGCGTAACAGCCGACGTTGAAGACGGCGAGCGGTCGAGCGACGGTCGGAACCCCGAGCTCCAGGAAGGCGATCGAGACGATGCCGGTCGACATGACGAGCCCGAAGTACGCCGGGTCGAGCGCTCGGAGAGCGCCGTTGAGGCGTCCGCCGACCGACGGTCGCTCGTCGGTGGTCGCGCCGTTCGTTTCGGAGTGATCCCCCATCGATGGTGCTCTCGCCGGCGGTCGCCGGGTGGGTCGGTGCTGCTCACCCCGAGCGTAAGTGAGTACCGCTCTCCCCCGGTGTCGGCGAATCCGTCCGGTCAGCGACCCGGTCGCCGGCTTGCGAGCCGGCGGGACGCCGCCGTCACTCGGATTCCGTTCCCGGGTCGAACTCTCCGCGCCGGATCCCCTCGCGGACCGGTTCGTGCTCCTCGTCGGTCGGCGGGGGCGACGTGACGAGCACTGCCTCCAGGCGCGCGTCGTCGTCCGCCTTGACGCCGCGCTCGGTGCCCGCCTCCACGACGACGACGTCGCCCGGACCGACCGGACGGTCCGCGTCGCCCTCTCGGACGACCCCCGACCCGGTCTGGATCGTGATCGCCACGTCGCTCGCGGGGGCGTGCACGGGGATGAACTGACCCGGCTCGAAGTAGCCGCAGACGACCTTCATCCGCTCGCTCCGGAAGACCGCGCTCGTCGAGAAGCGGTCGTCGTCGCGCGTCCGCTCGGCGTCGAGACTGGTGGCCGGCACGTCACTCACCTCCGGAGAGCGGGCCCCACCGACCGGCGGAGCGGCGAGAGCTGTTCGCGTTCGTTTCGATCGACAGCGCTGTTGGAGTGATCACGTCCGACTCTGCGAGCCCCGACGAGGAGTGACTGTGCCCGAACGTGTTCGTCTCAACAGGGATGCGGCGGCGCGCCCAACGCCCGATCGCATGACGACACTCGACGTCCGCGAGATCCCACCGGTGAACCGACACGACCGGATCCACGAGGAGTTCGACGGGCTGGAGCCCGGCGAGACGCTCACGATCGTCAACGACCACGAGCCGAAGCCGCTGTACTACGAGATGGCCGCCGAGGTGCCCGCGTTCGACGAGGAGGGCTACGAGGTCCGGCGGGAGGCGCCCGACAAGTTCGTGGCGGAGTTCCCGAAGCTGACCGGGTGAGCGCCGTCGCGTGTCGGCGGCGCATTCCGCTGCCGCGTTCCCGACCTCGGGACGGTCACGCCTCGTCGTCGGCGAGGTCGAAGAGCCGCGCGACGGCGCGTCCGGTCGCCGGATCGCTCCGTTCCAGCGCCGACTCGGGCGGCGTCGTCACGCGTCGGGCCAGCGTCGACCCGAGGCGGCAGACCGTTTCGCGCTGCTCGTCGGTGAGCCCGTCGCGCGCCTCGAGCGCGGAGACGGCCTCCGCGACCTCACGGCGCCGGATCCGCTCGGTTCGGCGGCGGAGTCGCCGACGGACGCTCTCCGGGTCGGTCGATTGGTCGTCGCTCTCGTCGGGTCCGCGCTGGCCGTCGCGGGATGCGCTCTCGTCGCCGCCGCGGGCGATCGACTCCCGTGCGCCGAGCCGTTCGGATCTCACGTCGGAACGCCGACCCCCACGCCGGTGAGCGTTCGCCCGAACAGGTTCGCCTCGCGAGGCGGCGGACCCGAGGCCGAACGACACGGCCGAACATGTTCTTTCGGATCGGTCTTAAGGCGCAAGAATCTACGGTCGGGCGGATGACCGAGAGCCAGTCGATCTACGCCGACATCGGCGGTCGCGAGGCCGTCGAGGCGGTCGTGTCGGACTTCTACGACCGCGTCTTCGCGGATCCGTTGCTCGAGCCGTACTTCGAGGGAATCGACCGGGAGGCGCTGTACACCCACCAGGTGCAGTTCGTCAGCGCCGTCGCCGGCGGCCCCGTCTCGTACGAGGGGGCCGACATGCGGACGGCCCACGAGGGGATGGGCATCACCGAGGAGGCGTTCGATCGCGTCGCGACCTACCTCGCGGAGGCGCTCCGAGAGAACGGCGTCGCCGGGGAGCACGTCGAGGCGATCCTCGAAGAGGTCGGCGCGCTCGAACCGGCCGTCGTCGGCCAGTAGGCCCGACCCCGCGAGCCGAGCCGCGCCCGCCGGACGGCGGGCGTCACGCACACTCAAGTTCCCGGCGGGTAAGGTGCCGGCATGGACGCCGCACGCTTCCTGTTCGTCTCCGCCGATGCCGCACTGATCACCGACCTCGCGTGGCAGGTCCACCGCGAGGGCCACGACGTGAAGTACTACATCGAAGCCGAAAGCGATCGGGAGATCGGCGACGGCTTCGTCCCGAAGGCGGACGACTGGCGCGCGGAGGTCGACTGGGCCGACGTCATCATTTTCGACGACATCTGGGTCGGCTCCGACATCGGCACCGGCGCGCTCGCCGCGGAACTCCGCGAGGAGGGGAAGGCCGTCGTCGGCGGGACGCCGAACACCGATCACCTCGAAGAGGATCGGGGATACGCGATGGAGGTCCTCGAAGCGCACGGCGTGAACACCGTCGAACACCACATCTTCCACGACTTCGACGAGGGGATTCGGCACGTGCAGGAGAACCCCGTTCCCTACGTGATCAAACCGCTCGGCGAGGTCCAGAACGTCAAGCGCTTGCTGTACGTCGGGAGCGAGGACGACGGGAGCGACGTCGTGGACGTCCTGGAGGCGTACAAGAAGGCGTGGGGCCACCGCATGAAGGGCTTCCAGCTTCAGCGCAAGGTCGAGGGCGTCGAAGTCGCCATCTGCGGCTTTTTCAACGGGAACGAGTTCATCGATCAGGTGAACTTCAACTTCGAGCACAAGAAGCTGTTCCCGGGGAACATCGGTCCCTCGACCGGAGAGATGGGGACGTCGATGTTCTGGGCCGGCCAGAACAAGCTGTTCACGGAGACCTTCGGCAAGATCGAAGGCTGGCTCGCCGACGAGGGGTACGTCGGGAGCATCGACATCAACTGCATCGTCAACGAGAACGGCATCTACCCGCTGGAGTTCACGCCGCGGTTCGGCTACCCGACGATCGCGTTGCAGGAGGAGTCGATCGAGTCCTCCACCGGGGAGTTCTTCTACGACCTCGCGCACGGTAACGACCCAGAACTCGAGGTCCACAACGGGTACCAGATCGCCGTGCGAGTCGTTCTCCCCCCGTTCCCGTTCGACGACGAGAAGACGTACGACGAGAACTCCCGGAACGCGGCCGTGGTGTTCGAGACGGAGGGCCGCGACGGAATCCACATCGAGGACGCGAAGAAAGTGGACGGGCAGTGGCGCGTCGCCGGGGACAACGGCATGCCCATCGTCGTGACCGGCAAGGGAGAGACGATGCAGGCGGCACGGCAACAGGCGTACGACCGGATCGACGACGTCGTGATGCCGAACATGTACTACCGCGACGACATCGGCGAGCGCTGGGTCGACGGCGACGGCGACCGCCTGCTCGCGTGGGGGTATCTCGGGCCGTAGCGACCCCACGCAAACGGTCCATCGGCGACCGACACGCCCCGGCCCGCCCGCGGTGGCCGTGTCGCCGTCGTCCGCGCTGCCGTCGGTGGGGACGTCGCTCGTAGACCGGTCGCCGCTCCACGACTTTTTAACCGTCCGGGTCCACCACTCGCGGTATGGCGAAGTACTCAACGGGCGGAGGCGGGGGCGGAGACGACGGCGACGCCTGTGAGCTCTGCGGACGGGAGACCACGAAGCTCCAGCGGGCCACGGTCGCCGGCGCGAAGCTGCTCGTGTGTGCCGACTGCCGCCCGCACGACGACGCGGGCAACGCGCCCAGCGGTCACGGCGGCTCGGGATCGGGCGACAGTCGCGGCGGAAGTTCCGGCGGGAGTCCCGGCGGGGCCAGCGCCGACTCGACCGGCCCCGAGAGTCGCAAGAAGGAACTCGCCCGAAAGCAGGCGAAGATGTACGACTCCGTGACCGGCGACTCCAAACACTGGGAGGAGGGCGGCACGAACTACGAGTCCGACCGGCTCCCGTACCTCGTCTCCGGGTACGGCGACGTCGTCGCCGAGGCCCGTCGAGACGCCGGTCTGACCGTCGAGGAGCTGGCCGACGAGCTCGACGTCGACGAGGACGACCTCTTCGCGGTGGAGGACGGCCGGGCCGCGACGGCCGGCGTCGGCGGGTCCGTCGTCCGCGCCGTGGAGGAGCGGCTCGGCGTCGCGATCGTCGACGAGTAGCGCCGCGGTTGCTGAGCGGTGGGACTCTCGCCCGCCCCGCCGTCGACGGATGCGATCTCGACGCCGACGCGCTCCGTTACTCCTTGATCGGCGCCGGCACCGCGAGCACCGGTCGGTCGCTCCCGAGGACGACGTCCTGCGTCACGCTGCCGAAGACCGCCTTCCCGGTCGGGCGACGCTTGCGACCGGAGACGCAGATCGCGTTCGCGTCGACGTCGTCGGCCGCCGCGAGCAGCTCGTCGGCCGGGTCGCCGCTCGCCTCGTAGTGGACGCAGGTGACCCCCGCCTCCTCCAGCGTCTCCCGCGCGCGCCGCACCGCCGAGAGCTGGTGGACCGAGGCGCCCTCGGGGTTGTCCCGAAACACGTGGCACAGGTGGGCCGTCGTCTCGTCGGCCGCGTTCGGGAGGTCGGCCACGGCCGCCGCCTGCGCGACCGCGCGTCGGTCCGCCTCGTTGTCGATGCCGATGAGCACGTCGTACATGTGCGGACGTTCGAGCATGACCCCCATAAACGGTGGCGTGAGTTCTCGGTCGTCGCCACCGACCCTCCCACTCCTTTTATCCGATGCCGACGAACCGGTCCGCATGATCACGGTCAAGGACACCGTCCACGACCACATCGAGATCGACGGTGTCGCCGCGGCGCTGATCGACACCCCCGCCGTCCAGCGCCTCCGCCACGTGAAACAGCTCGGCACGGTCCAACTCGTCTACCCCTCCGCGAACCACACCCGCTTCGAGCACAGCCTCGGCGTCTACCACCTCGCCAGCCGCGCGCTCGGTCACCTCGGGATCGGCGGGAAGAGGGCCGAGCGGATCGAGGCCGCGGCGATGCTCCACGACGTCGGTCACGGCCCGTTCAGCCACAACCTGGAGTCGCTCACACACCGTCGCACCGGGAAGTACCACGACGACGTCGCGGAGCTGCTCGCGACCGGCGCGGTCGGCGACGTGCTCCGCGACCACGACCTCGATCCGGACCGGATCGCCGGAATCGTCGCCGGCGAGGGGGTCTACGCCGGTCTCGTCTCCGGCGAGCTGGACGTCGACCGGATGGACTACCTCGTGCGCGACGCCTACCACACCGGGGTGCCGTACGGCACCATCGACACCGAGCGGTTCGTCCGCGAGCTGACGTTCGTCGAACGCGACGAGGCCGACGGCTCCGGCCGCGACGGCCCGGAACTGGTCCTCGACGAGGGCAACGTCCAGACCGCCGAGAGCCTCCTGCTCGCCCGCGCGCTGATGAACCCGGTCGTCTACACCCACCACGTCGCGCGCATCTCGAAGGCGATGCTGCGGCGGGCCGCGAGCGAACTGCTCGACGCGACCGCGACGACGGCGGCCGAGCTCCGCCGGATGGACGACCACGACTTCCTCGCCGCGATCCGCGACTGTCGGACGACCGAGGAGCTCTCCCGTCGGTACGACGAGCGCGATCTCTACAAGCTGGCGGTGTGGGCCGAGTACGACGACGTCCCCGACCGCGTCCACGAGGCGGACCACGAGACCGAGGTCGCCTTAGAGCGCGAGATCGCCGCGGAGGCCGGCGTCGACCGCGAGCACGTGATCCTCGACGTGCCCGCGGAGCCGACGATGCGCGAGTCGACCGCCCGCGTCACCGTCAACGGCGAGATTCGGCGGCTGGAGCGACAGTCCCCGCTCGTCTCCGCGCTTCGGACGGCCCAGCGGAACCAGTGGCGGCTCGGCGTGTACGCCCCCGCGCCGGCGACCGACCGCGTCGGCCGCGCCGCCGCCGACGTGCTCGGGCTCGACCCCGACGGGCTCGTCTCGGAGGTGCGCGGAGCGGTGCCGACGACGCTCGACGAGTTCGAGTGATCCGCCGCCGTCCGACCCGCGGACGGGCCGTGCTCCCGCCCGATCCGTTCCCGTGACGTTTTAATCCCGGGCTGGCGACCGTGGGGTATGCACCTGGAGGGGACGATCCTCGTCGGCGACGCGTTCGAGTCCGTCGAGGGGCGGGTCGTCGTCGCCGACGGCGAGATCGTCCGGATCGAGGAGACGGCGGTCGAGAGCGACGAGGTGGTCCTCCCCGCGTTCGTCAACGCGCACACACACATCGGCGACTCGATCGCCAAGGAGGCCGGCGAGGGGCTCTCGCTCGACGAGCTCGTCGCCCCGCCGGACGGGCTCAAACACCGGCTGCTCCGGTCGGCGAGTCACGAGGAGAAGGTGACGGCCATGGCGCGGTCGCTCCGGTACATGGAGTCGACCGGCACCGGCACCTTCATCGAGTTCCGCGAGGGCGGTCGCGACGGCGTGGCCGCGCTGCGGGACGCGCTCGCGGGCGAGGACGTCGCCTTCGGAGAGCGCGAGATCGACCCGGTCGTGCTCGGCCGCGACGACCCCGACGTGCTCTCGGTCGCCGACGGCTACGGCGCCTCCGGCGCCCGCGACGCCGACTTCGACGCGGTGCGCCGAGAGACTCGCGAGGCGGGGAAGCTGTTCGGGATCCATGCCGGCGAGCGCGACGCCGACGACGTCAACCCCGCGATGGACCTGGAGCCGGACTTCCTCGTTCACATGGTCCACGCCGAGCCGATCCACCTCGACCGGCTCGAAGACCGCGGCACGCCGGTGGTCGTCTGTCCCCGCTCGAACCTCGTGACGAAGGTGGGGGTCCCGCCGATCCGCGAGCTCGCGAAGCGGACGACGGTCGCGCTCGGCACCGACAACGTAATGCTCGACTCGCCGTCGATGTTCCGCGAGATGGAGTTCGCCGCGAAGCTGGCGGACCTCCCCGCCCGCGAGGTGCTCCGGATGGCGACGGTCAACGGCGCGAAGGTCGCCGGGCTGAACCGCGGCGTGATCGAGCCCGGCGCGGACGCCGACCTGCTCGTCCTCGACGGCGACTCCGACAACCTCGCCGGGGCGCACGATCTCGTCCGGGCGATCGTCCGCCGGGCGGGCGCCGCCGACGTCTCGCGGGTCGTGATCGGCGGGTCCGAGGTCGACTCGGCGGGGAACTGAAGCGGGTCGCGGCGTGCCGACCGCCGACGACGGCGCCCTCGTTGCTCGCCGGCCTCGCGCACGGGGCGGTCGGCGGCGCGGCGTTCGGAAAGAAACGGTTTAGTCGCTGGCTCGTACCCGTTCCTTCATGCACGCGATCACTCGATCCGGCTGGATCGAGGTCATCTCTGGCTCGATGTTTTCGGGGAAGACCGAGGAGCTGCTGCGTCGGCTACGCCGGTCCGAGATCGCCGGGCAGTCCGTCGCGGTGTACAAGCCCGCGATCGACGATCGCTACGGCGAGGCGACGATCGGCACGCACACGGGTCGCCAGTGGGAGGCGACCGTCGTCGACAACGAGGGCGACGGTCCACTGGAGATCCTCGACGACGAGCCGTTCCCGGAAGTCGTCGCGGTCGACGAGGCGAACTTCTTCTCGAACGCGCTCGTCGAGGTCTGCAACGCGCTCGCGGACGCCGGGAGCCGCGTGATCGTCTCCGGGACCGACCAGACGTTCCGGGGCGATCCGTTCGAGCCGCTGCCGCAGCTGATGGCGACCGCCGAGTACATCGACAAGCTCCAGGCGATCTGCTCGCGGTGCGGGGAGCCGGCCTCCCGCAACCAGCGGCTCATCGAGGGGGAGCCCGCCCACGCCGAGGACCCGACGATCCTCGTCGGCGCCGAGGAGTCCTACGAGGCCCGGTGTCGCGACTGCCACGTTCTCCGGACGGGCGAGCGCCCGGACGGCGGCCGGTCGTACCTGACCAGTGAAGCCGACGCCGACGGCTCGACCGACGCTGACGGCTCGACCGGTCCCGACGGATCCATCGACGGCGTTGAGGATCCGATGGACGCGGGCGACGACTGAGCGGACCGATCGCGGGCGGCCGGGACCGCGGGGCTACTCCGTCGGGTCGTCCGTCGCGGGAACGGGATCGGGCGCCGTCGCGAGTCGGAACAGCCCGACGAGCGAGACGAGCGCGAGGGCGGCCCCCTCGACCCGCGCGGCGACGTACGCCCACTCGCGGGGCTCCGCGCCGGCGGCGTCGCGGTACACGAGGCGGGTCCACGCCCGGATGACCGGCCCCGGGGCGAGCGTCTGAATCAGTCCGACGAGGCCGACGGCCAACAGCAGCGCTGCTCTCATACCCGTCGCTTCGTCGGGCTCGCTCAAAAGCCATGCGCGTGCGGGCGCCGGGGAGTGAGGAGAACGCCGTCGGAGCGTAACCCACAGGAACGTGGCGCTCGGAGCGACCCACATGGACGAGAGCCGAGTCGAGGACGCCGCGTCGACCCCGGAGACGATCGGAGCGCTGCTCGCGGACCGCGGCGAGACCCTCGCGGTCGCGGAGTCGCTGACCGGCGGACTGGTCGGGTCGCGCGTGACCGACGTCCCCGGCGCGAGCGCCTACTTCGACCGGGGGTTCGTCACCTACGCGTACGACGCGAAGCGCGAGCTGCTCGGCGTGTCGCGCGAGGCGCTCGACGCCGAGGGGGCGGTGAGCGCGACGGTCGCGGAGGAGATGGCGGCGGGGGCGCGAGACCGCGCGGACACGACGTGGGCGGTCGCCACGACCGGGATCGCCGGACCGAGCGGCGGCACCGCGGAGAAGCCCGTGGGCCTCGTGTACGTCGCCGTCGCGTACGCCGCGCCGTGGGGGACGGAGGCGTCGTTCGCCCGGAGCGAGCGGGTCGTCCTCGACGGCGACCGCGGCGCCGTGAAGCGCGGCGCGGTCGACGCCGCGCTCGACGCCCTGGGACGGGCGATTCGCGAGGTCGCTGCCGGAGACTCGCCGGACGAGTCGGGCGGGCGATCGCCGCCCGAGTAGCCCGAGCGCGCGAGCGTTTATGCCCGTGGCGTGTGTACGAGTACCATGGTCGAACGCGTGCTGGTAGCCATGGACGGCTCAGAGCTCTCCGAGCGGGCGCTGCGTTACGCGCTCGACGTGCACCGGGACGCCGACGTGACGGTGTTACACGTCGTCGGCGGCCCCTCCGGAATGATGGGCGCGGCGACGGGCATCGCGCTCGCGGACGACAGCGAGGAGCGGGTCCGAGAGCTCTCCGAGGACGTGTTCGAACGGGCGGGAGCGATCGCCTCGGAGCACGGCCTCGCGGTCACCGTCGAGACCGAGGTCGGGTCGCCGGCGAGCCGAATCGTCGAGCGCGCCGGCGAGTTCGACGTGGTCGTGATCGGGACGCACAGCGGGTCGCTGGCCGACCGGCTCCTCGTCGGCAACGTGGCGAAGTCGGTGTTCCAGCACTCGCCGGTCCCCGTGACGGTCGTGCGCTGACCGAGCGCGCCCGACCGCGTCCGTCAGCCGTCGATGTAGGCGTGTCCGAGGACCGCCGCGAACAGCGCGGCGACGACGATCCACGCGAACGGCTCGACCGCGAGCAGACGGATCGGACGACCCACCGACTCGTCGAGACCGAACAGCGCTCCGGTGGCGAAGGCGACCGCGAGGACGAGCGCGACGACCACCCCGGCGACGCCGAGAAGCGCGGTGTCGGTCCGGTCCATACCGCGGATCCGCGCCCGGACGACATAAACGGATCTCCGTAGACGGCTCTCCGTAGAGGATCTCCGGGGTCGGGCCGTCTCTCGGCGGCCGCGGGGGAGCGGCGTCGCCCCGGCGCGTCGCCCCGGCGAGTCGACCATCGGCTACGGTTAAGTGTGCTGACCGCTTTGAGACCGAACAGATGCCTCACGACGCGCGTACCAGGCTGGCCGATCTCCGGCGGGCGTTCCACCGCCACCCGGAGCCGGGGTGGCGCGAGTTCCGAACGACCGCGCGCGTCGTCGAGGAACTCGAACGGATCGGCGTCGACGACGTCGCGATCGGTCGCGACGCGCTGGCGAGCGACGAGCGGATGGCCGTCCCCGAGGACGACGAGATCCGCCCGTGGCTCGATCGGGCCCGGCGCGCCGGCGTGCGCGAGTCCCTCCTCGAACGCACCGCCGGCGGTCAGACCGGCGTCGTCGCCACGCTCTCGCGGGGCGAGGGGCCGTGCGTCGGGCTGCGCGTCGACCTCGACGCGATATCCATCCGGGAGTCAGACGCGAGCGACCATCGGCCCGCCGCCGAGGGGTTCCGATCTGAACACGAGGGGTACATGCACGCGTGCGGCCACGACGCGCACCTGGCCATCGCGCTCGGAACGCTGGAGGCGGTCGAGGCGAGCGCGTTCACGGGAACGTTCAAGGTGTTCTTCCAGCCGGCCGAGGAGATCTCCGGCGGCGGGAAGGCGATGGCCGAGTCGGGCCACCTCGACGACGTCGACTACCTGTTCGCGCTCCACGTCGGCCTCGATCATCCCACCGGCGAGATCGTCGCGGGCGTCGAGAGCCCCCTGGCGATGGCCCACCTGACGGCGACCTTCGAGGGGGCGAGCGCGCACGCGGGGAAGGCGCCGAACGAGGGGGCGAACGCGATGCAGGCGGCGGCGACCGCGATCCAGAACGCGTACGCCATCCCCCGGCACGCCGACGGGGCCACCCGCGTCAACGTCGGTCGCATCGAAGGGGGATCCGCGAGCAACGTCATCGCCGAGGAGGTGACGATCGACGCCGAGGTGCGCGGGGAGACGACGGCGCTCATGGCGTACGCGCGCGACGAACTCGAACGGACGCTCTACGCCGCCGCCGAGCTGCACGACTGCGACGTCACGCCGCGGATGATAAGCGAGTCGCCGTGCGTCGCCAGCCACCCGGCGCTCAGCGAGCTCGTGGGGGACCTGGCGTGGGACGTCGACGGCGTCGAGCGCGTGATCCCGACCGAGGAGTTCGGCGTGAGCGAGGACGGCACGTACCTGATGGAGCGCGTGCAGGAGGGCGGCGGCCTGGCGACGTACGTGATCGTCGGCACCGACCACCCGACGAGCCACCACACCCCCACGTTCGACGTCGACGAGGCGAGCCTCAAGATCGGCACGACGCTGTTATCCGACGTGATCGTCGAGCTCTCGCGGCGTCGCCCGTAAGCTCTCGCGGCGTCGCCCGTACGCTCTCGCGGCGTCGCCCGTCGCCCCTCAGCGCGCGAGCGCGAGCGAGAGTCTCTGCGACCAGTACTGTTAATCCGTTCGCCTCCGCTACGGTGTCGTATGGGCCAGAACGACGTGCCGGAGTCGCTCGAAGCGGCGGCCGAGGCGGACCGGCCTCGCGGCATCCTCACGCCCTCCGACCGTGACTTTCTGCTCGGGCGCAAGACCGACTACACGGACCACTCTCGCAAGCAGAAGCGGAACCGGATACGACGCCGCGTCAGGAACGCCATCCTCGATTTCAGCATCCTCTTCGAGTGTCTGGAGGAGCGCGACCGGAAGACGGTGTTCGACCCGGACGACGAGGACCGCGAGGCGTACACGCAGGGCATCACCGACATGCTCGCGTTCCTCCACCTCGGCACGATGGGGTACCACACGCCGTTCAAGGACATGCTCTCCGAGGGAGTCGGGAAGGCGGAACAGCGGCTCGCCGGATCGAAGTACCGCATGGTCAACGTGGAGTTCAACGTCGACCCCGTCGGACAGATCGACGTCGACGAGGTGGTCGCGAAGCTCGAAGACGACGAGTTCGCCGAGCTCACGGACGAGGAGCTCCGCGCGTTCGTCCGCCTGTTGACCATGTCGGAGTCGTTCTC
The DNA here is from genome assembly GCF_034497445.1 of Halorubrum sp. AD140. Lineage (NCBI taxonomy): Archaea > Methanobacteriati > Methanobacteriota > Halobacteria > Halobacteriales > Haloferacaceae > Halorubrum > Halorubrum sp. AD140. The sequence goes on along the minus strand of NZ_JAXRUU010000001.1, from coordinate 3,946 downwards.
GCCGCAGGACGCCGGCGAGGAGATCAAACACCGCGTCGACGAGCTCTCCGAGCGACTGACGGAGAGCGCCACCTCTCACGAGCGCACGCTCGACGAACTGACGAACTGACGCCTTCCCCACTGCCGAGCGACCGGGACCGCGTGTCGACCGGCGCGCGGTCGGTAACGATTATCGGTCACGACGCATCGGTCGATCGTCCGGTCTCTCCAACAGCTCCCGCCGGCGTCCCGTTCGCAGTCGTTCGGGAGTTCCCCCTCGAGTGAGTGTGGTCCGGCGTTGTGTCTGTGAGTTTCCGGAAAATGTCAAATATTCTGGCCAGACGCGGTCGATTTCGGTCGAAGTCGCGGTAGTTACGGTATACGTTGATCGTATCTACAAATTACATAATACGTATCTATTCTCACGGAGTGAGAAACACTTATTGTGTACAACTTTGTTTCGTCTTGCATGCCATCTCGTCGCATGGTAATCGGTGGACCGGTGAAGCGCGGATCAGCCAGCCGTCACCGCCGCGGAGGTGTTCCGGGATGAGCGGGTCCGAATCGGGCGTCATCGACGAGTTCAGAGAGGAGATCGACCCCGTGGTCTTCGCGTTCGGGGCGCTGTTGACCCTCGGGGTGATCGTCGCGTTCTTCCTCAGCCCGTCGACGGTCGAGCGGAGTATCTCGTCGCTCAACACCCAACTGCTCGGCGCGTTCAACTGGGCGATGATGTTGATCGTCTTCCTCGTCGTGTTGTTCCTCCTCTTCCTTATCGTGGGACCGTGGGGGAGCATCAAGCTCGGCGACGAGTCGCCGGAGTACAGCTTCCTGTCGTTCTTCGCGATGCTGTACTCCGCGGGGTTCGCGGCCGGCGTCGTGTTCTGGGGTCCGACCGAGGCGCTGTTCTACTACGACAGCCCCTCGCCGCTCTTCAGTAACGTCGAGGGCGGATCGGCGGAGGCGATGACGGTCGCCGTCCAGCAGACGCTGTTCCACTGGGCGCTGCCACAGCTCGCGGTGTTCACGATCATGGGCATCGCGATCGGGTACTTCGCGTACAACTACGAGAACGTTCCGCTGCGCGTCTCCTCGGCGCTCACGCCGATCCTCGGCGCGGACAACCTCGACGGCCCGCTCGCGAAGATCGTCGACATCCTCGCGGTGTTCGCGACGATCGGCGGCGTCGCCACCTCGCTCGGGTTCATCGGGAGCCAGTTCGTCACCGGGCTGGATTACCAGTGGGGCATCGACATGGGTGACATCGGCATCCTGCTCGTCGTCACCATGATGACCCTGCTTTTCACCACCTCGATGGTGCTGGGCGTCGACAAGGGGATCCGTCGGCTCTCGAACTTCAACATGATCCTGTTCGTCGCGCTCATGCTCGTGACGTTCGTCGTGGGTCCGACGCTGTTCCTCGTGCTGCTCGGCACGCAGGCGTTCGGCGGGATGATCACCGACTTCGTCTCGATGAGCCTCTTCACCGGCGCCGGGCCGATGGGAGCGGGCGACTCGGGCGCGACGGAGTGGGTGAACGCGTGGACGGTGTTCTACTGGGCGTGGGCGCTGTCGTGGTCGCCGTTCGCGGGCCTGTTCATCGCCCGGATCTCCAAGGGCCGGACCGTCCGCGAGGTCGCCTTCACGGGGATCGTCGCGACCTCCGCCGCCACCATCCCGTGGTTCACCTTCGTCGGCGGCACCGCGGTGTGGGCACAGCACAACGGTATCGCCGACTTCGGGACGGTGATCTCCGGCGAGGCCGGCGCGGAGGTGTCCGGCTTCATCCTCTTCGAGGCGATGAACTTCACGTTGAACTTCGGCGGAACGTCGATGACGATCCCGATCGGCTCCGTGCTGATCTACGCGTTCATGGTCCTCGTGACGACGTTCTTCGTCACGTCGGCGGACTCCTCGACGCTGGCCGTCTCGATGATGACCACGGGCGGGAAGGCCAAGCCGTCGAACATCAACCGGATCTTCTGGGGCGTCGTCCTCGGGATGACCGCGGCGATCCTGATGATCCTCGGCGGCACCGGCAGCGCGAACACGCTCCAGCAGGCGGCGATCATCACCGGCACGCCGTTCGCGTTCGTCTGTCTCCTCGCGATGCTGGCGCTGATCAAGGACTTCGGCGAGAACTACGACCAGGTGCTCTTCCAGCGAGAGACCGTGCTGTGGGGGTCGGGAGACAACGCCGACGCCCGTTCGGCTCCGGTCGAGTCGGCCGGATCGGACGACGACTGACGGCCGTCGCGTCCGTCCCGGATCCTCGTTTATACCAAGTTTTAATGTATGCTGTATACATATTCTGTGTATGGATAGGGACACGGCGGAACCGGACGCGGGCGCGCTCCCCGGTCCGAACGCCGAGCGCTGGATCGAGTTCCACCGGGAGCACGCCGCGCCCAGCGAGTACTCCCACGAGTTCGTCTGGGACGTGACGCGCGAGGCCGACGGGCCGTTCGTCACTGACGTCGACGGCAACGTCCTTCTCGATTTCACCTGTCACATCGGGGCGGCGCCGCTCGGCTACAACAACGAGAAGCTGCTCTCGCGGCTCCGGGAGTTCGACCTCGTCGAGCCCATGAAGATCGCCGGCCAGGACATGTACTTCGGGGCCGGGCCTGACCCCGCGGACGCCGAGTTCCCGGGGTCGAGTCACCTCATGGACCTGCTGACCGACGTCTCCGGTCACTACGGGATGGACACCGTGTTCCTCTCGAACTCCGGCGCCGAGGCGATGGAGAACGCGATGAAGATCACCCACGACCACCGCGCGCCCGCGAAGTACGGCGTCGCCTTCGCCGGCAGCTTCCACGGCCGCACGCTCGGCACCCTCTCGCTGACGAAGTCGAAGGAGGTGTACACCCGCCACTACCCCGAGATAAGCGGGATCGAGACGGTGCCGTTCTGTGCCGACCGCGGCTGTGACGCCGCGAGCTGCGACTGCGGCTTCTTCGCCGGCGGCGGCTCGCAGCTCCGGAACATGCTCGCTCCCGAGGGCGGCCACGTCGATCCCGCGGAGATCGCCTTCCTGACGCTCGAACCGATCCAGGGCGTCGGCGGCTACCGCTTCCCCAGCGAGGCGTTCATGGACGAGGTCGCGGCCGTCACCGAGGAGTACGACATCCCGCTCGTCGTCGACGAGATCCAGTCGGGCGTCGGGCGGACCGGCGAGGTGTGGGCGGCGGACCACTACGCCATCGAGCCGGACGTGATCGCGAGCGCGAAGGCCCTCCGCGTCGGCGCGACGATCTCCCGGTCGGACGTCTTCCCGTCGAAGAAGAACCGGCTCGGGTCGACGTTCGGCGGGGGCGACCTCCTCGGCTCGATGATGGGCGCGTTCACGCTGGAGGCGATTCGGGAACACGACCTGCTGGCCAACGCCACCCGGCGCGGTCGCCAGGCGACTGAGCTCCTCCGCGACGGCGCGCCGGATTCCGTCGTCGACGTCCGCGGAAAGGGGCTGATGCTCGCGGTGGAGTTCGACACGCCCGAGCGGCGGACCGCCGTCGTCGAGGCCGCCCTCGACCGTGGGCTCCTGACGCTCGGCTGCGGGGCGAAGACGATCCGACTCCTTCCCCCGCTCGACGCGACGGAGCGCGAGATCGCGCTTGGCGTCGACCTCTTCCTCGACGCGGTCGACGCCGTCAGCGCGAGCGCCGCGGCGAACTGACGGCTCCGTCGACGCTCAGTCCCGACCGGACCGAACGGCCGCCGCGTCACGAACGTGCGGAACCGGGTGTCGCCGTTCGAGAGACCGGATCGTCCCCACGAGCACGTCCACCCCGTGCCGGATGCTCCGCTCGTCGACGTCGAAGGTGGGGGTGTGGTGGCTCGTCGGGTGGTCCGTCCCCACGATCAGGTACGTCGCCAGCCCGCCGTCCTCCTGTACGCGCTCCATCAGGAACGTCGCGTCCTCGCTCGCGCCGAAGTCCGCGGCCGGGAGCACGGTGTCGATCCC